>NZ_KB290569.1:0-5699 GCF_000282835.1 Pandoraea sp. B-6
GTGGTACCCACTTCGGCTTGCTTCAGTGCGAACGCAATCTGCTCTTCGGTGTACTTCGATCTTTTCATTGCAAATCCCCTGCCTCTCAGGGCTTCAAATTTGGCAGGAATCTCTAGTTTTGGATGCTACGGTTTTTCGGGGGGAGGTCAGCGTTCGCGCCATAAGAGAACCGCACCTCAGGCTCCATGTGATATCGGACGGTGGGGTTCAACAAGATCCCCGCCGACAGGCGTGTTGCGCCAGTGCGCAGGCAAGCCAGGATTTTCCGGCACCGGTCGGACCGGTGATCAGGACGCGGTGGCCGGCACTAACCCAGTCTCCCAATGCCAGGCTCATTACCTCTCGCCGGTCGATCCTGCGGCCCGAGCGAGCGTCGATGTCCCCGATGGTCGCTTGAGCACATTTCAGGTGCGCGTTCTTTAGCAGACGCAGTAACTTGCGGTCTGATGCAAGGCTATTTTTTCGCGAAACCGGCTTTCAAATCGATTCCAACAATCGATGAAATGACGTATTTCGCCTGATGGCGACCGTCTTGGTCGTAGGTCATATTTTCCGACACAACATGTCAGCGCCTCCACATCGACACGTATGTTCATCTCGCACGGGAAGGCACTGTCGGTCAGTTGCGGACATGCGGTAGCTTAAACAATCCAGTTGATGAATGGCGAGTGTTAGCCAAAAAGCTGCCTTCAACGTTATACATGGGCGTCAGGCGCAGGACGTTTTGATGCTAGTCCTTGGATGCTGTCCTGTCTGTTCCCGGTCGGAACAATTGCTGTTCCGGGGCGCTGCTTGTCCGTCAGTCGCCGTGTTACCAGACTTCCCCCCATGGATCCAGATCACGGCATGAGATGTTGCAGATGCGTGCGCTGGAAATCGGACTGTGCGTAAGCTCGGTCGCCAGGAGGAGCGGACGAAGATGGATCGGGAAGCGGTGGTTGTGGTTGGAGCGGGGCAATCGGGGGCATGGGCCGTGCGAACGATTCGTTCGCACGGGTTCGTTGGACGTCTGGTGCTGATTGGTGACGAGAGCGCGCCACCGTACGAGCGTCCCCCGCTGTCGAAGGAGCAATTGCAGGCGGCGCCGCCGATGATGCAATTTCTCTTGCCCCCAGAGGAGTTGGATGTACTCGGAATCGAATGGAAGCGCGCTTGCTCGTGTGTCAGTATCGACCGGTCCGTCAGGAAAGTTGAGCTCTCGACGGGTGAATCAATCGGCTATGACAAGTTGATTCTCTGCACAGGCGGGCGCGCCCGTATTCCGGCAATCCCGGGGTTCAACGCAGATTGTGTCCATACTCTGCGTACGCTCGAAGATGCGGAACGGCTTCGTGCTGAATTGCGACGTGGCGCCAGGGTACTGGTAATCGGTGGCGGCTGGATCGGATTGGAGGTCACCGCGTCGGCCAGGGCAGCCGGCTGTGACGTCACCCTGGTAGAGGCCGGGGCATCGTTGTGTACGCGAACGGGCTCTCCTGCTCTGTCTGTGTTTCTTGAGACCTTGCACCTGGCAAATGGTGTCGACTTACGCCTTAAGACAAGCGTCAAGGTGCTTGAGCGCGAAAATGGTGCGTGTCTTGTGCGCTACACGGACGGGTCAGTCCAGGAAGTTGACCTTGTGGTGGTGGGGGTTGGGCTCGAGCAAAACGATGCACTGGCTCGTGAGGCCGGTCTAGCCTGCGATCGTGGGATATTAGTGGACCAGCAATGTCGCACCTCAGATGCACGCATTTTCGCCGCAGGCGACGTGGCCGTGATGCGGGGTGCGGATGGGGGCCTGTTGCGGCTTGAGTCGTGGCAGAACGCTCAGGATCAAGGGATCGCAGCGGCGCGTGCGGCTCTCGGGATGGACATTACATATCAGCCGGTTCCGTTCTTTTGGTCTCACCAATATGACTCGCTGGTGCAGATCGCCGGTTTGCCGATTCCAGGGGCACCGACGCTTATCCGCGTTGCAGACGGGGATAAGCTAATCGCAATCGAATTGAATGACGAGAATCGAATTACGTCGGCAATCTGCACAAATTCGCCACGAGATTTTCGGCAACTACGCAAATTCGTCTCCGAGGGCACCCGTGTCGACCCGACGATTCTGTCCGATATCGGCCTGCCGTTGGCTAAGGCCGACGTCTCATTGAATGCCTAAATCCAACAATTTCGTTAGCGAACCAGGTACGCAGAGGGAGACACGTCCAGTGGATTTTGAAGAGTTCAACGCATGTTCGACTTTGGTATATCAGTTCTTTGCCTGTCTTGATTGCCGAGATCACAAATTTGCAGCCAACCTGATGGCGAAGGACGGCGTTTGGCATCGGCAAGGGAAGGAACTCAGAGGGCCTGCTGCCGTGCTCGCGGCACTAGAGGAGCGCGATCCAGCGCGCAAGACGTGCCACCTGGTGACCAATCTTCAAGTAGATCAATCAAATCAAGCGACCGCGCGTGTGCGTTACTACATGACGGCCTACGAGACGCTGATAGCAACGGACAGCACAGCAAGTGCGCCGAAAATGCTGGGCGTTCGCGAGTGCACGGACGATCTGGTGCTGGAAGATGGGCAGTGGCGTATCGAGTGCAAGAAAAGTCATCTTGTGATGCCTTCGGCTTGAGCCAAAGGCGCTTTACTATCCGGAACAACCACATGCTCAGTGATTCGGTTATCAACTCTCTAGCCAGAGAGTTCCTCGACGCGGAAAAGTCGCGCGTTCAGATCAGGCAAATTTCGTTGCGTCATCCTGATATCACTATCGCGGACGCGTATGCGATCCAGCGAGAGTGGGTAAGGATGAAGATTGAAAACGGCAATCCTCTCAGGGGGCACAAGATCGGGCTAACCTCGCGCGCGATGCAGATGGCTGTCGGCATCAACGAGCCCGACTATGGCGCGCTGCTTGAAGACATGTTTTTTGCAGACGGTGCGACTATCCCAACTGACCGGTTCATTGCGCCGCGGGTGGAGGTGGAACTCGCGTTTGTCATGGATAAGCGCGTCGAGGGGCCGAATGTGACGCTGTTCGACGTACTTGATGCCGTGCGCTATGTTTTGCCGGCGTTGGAAATCATCGATTCGCGATCGCATATGATTGACCCGGAGACAAAGCGCTCACGGAAGGTGTTTGACACCATTGCCGACAACGCGGCAAACGCGGGCATCGTTATGGGCGGCAGGCCAGTTCGCGTCAATGAAGTGGATTTGCGTTGGGTCAGTGCGATCCTGTCGCAAAACGCGGTCATCGAAGAGACGGGCGTCGCGGCGGGCGTACTCAATCACCCGGCAAATGGCGTCGTCTGGCTGGCGAACAAGCTTTCCGCGTACGGAGTCGCTCTGGAAAAGGATCAGGTAATCCTGAGCGGCTCATTCACCCGGCCGGTGTTCGCCAAGAAGGGCGATACGCTAATAGCTGACTTCGGCTCACTCGGGCCAGTCTCCTGTCACTTTGGATGAGTAGCGTGAACGAGAACACATTTAAGCGCGCGCTAGAATTGCGCCAGACGCAGATCGGCCTATGGCTTGGCATACCGAGTCCCTATACCGCCGAGATGTTAGGTGGCGCCGGCTTCGACTGGCTACTGGTCGATGGCGAACACGCACCGAATACACTGGAAACCATACTCGCACAGCTTCAGGCGCTGGCTGTTTACCCGGTACATCCTGTTGTCCGTTGTGCCTGGAACGACCAGGTTGAGATCAAGCGGCTTCTGGATATCGGAGCGCGGAACCTCCTGGTTCCAATGGTCCAGGATGCCAATCAGGCGGCAGCTGCAGTGGCCGCAACACGATACCCGCCGGCCGGTATCCGGGGAGTTGGCGCGGCATTGGCTCGAGCCTCGCAATGGAACCGAACGGCTGACTACCTCCAGCGCGCTAATGCGCAAGTATGCGTGCTAGTGCAGGTGGAGACGCGGGCGGCTCTGGAGAATCTCGAGGCGATCAGCGCGGTAGACGGAGTAGACGGGATATTTATTGGGCCTTCCGATCTTGCTGCCGACATGGGGCACCTCGGCAATCCGGGGCATCCTGAAGTGCAGGAGGCGGTGGAGGAGGCCATTGTTAGAATCTGTCGGGCCGGGAAAGCCGCCGGAATCTTGATTGGAGATGAAAGATTGGCGCACCGCTATATCGAGCTTGGCACCGCCTTTACGGCAGTTGGCGTCGATACAACGCTGCTTGCTCGAGCAGCTGAGGCGCTGGCCCGCCGCTTCAAGGCAGATCAACCTAACGCAGCAGAGAGAGGTCCCGTCGGCCCCGCAGTCTACTGAGCCACTGCAAACTTGCCGCAAGCCCCGATACTGTCCCAAACCCATGAAAATCCTAAGTGTGCCTGACCGACTTCTTCGAATAACATCGAAAGGGTACGGCGCGGATGGCCGCCACTTCACTGGTGGCGGGGGATTCAAGGTTCTCGCGGTTCTATAACCGCGAGGCCATTGTCCATATCACACCCGCCACGCGATTAGTCGGCTGGAGGGGCGATGGGTAACGTGATGACGCAGTTTATGGAAGAGCACCCCCATGTTTCGGGCGGGTTCGAGGATCTAACAACCCTGCGCATTTTTGTGCGGACGGTCGAGATTGGCAACTTCTCGGAAGTGGCACGCCGTATTGGTGCTAACCCTGCGATGGTCAGCAAGCGCGTCGCGGCGCTCGAGAGCAGAGTTGGGCAACGTCTCCTGAACCGAAACACCAGGAGACTTGTCGTGACTGAGGTCGGGCAATTGCTCTACGATCATGCTATGCGCGCGTTGCAAGAGCTTGACCAGGCGGCGGAAGAGATGTCTTGTTTGCGCGACGAGGCGCGGGGCCATCTTCGCGTGACAGCCCCATTGATGTTGGGGCAAGCCGTCATCGCGCCGCGTCTGGCGGAATTTATGCGCCAGAACCCACTTCTATCGATTGACCTCAGCTTTTCGATGGAGAAGCTCGATCTCTACAAGGCCGGTATCGATGTCGCGGTGCGTATCGCGGATGTGCTGGATCCCGGGCTTACGGCAGTCAGGCTGGCGTCATACCGGCGAGTCTTCTGTGCTGCGCCTTCATACCTTCAGTTGAATGGTACGCCGGCGATCCCTGACGACCTGATGGGGCACAACTGCTTAATCACTCGCGGGTATTCCTTTACCACTAGGTGGCAGGTCCAGCGCGACGGCGAGCTTAGCTACGTACACGTTAAAGGAAACTTCGCAAGTGACAGCGGACAGGCAGTCCGAACGCTCTGTCTGGCAGGTGGGGGTGTCATGATGGCGCCACATTGGCTTGTCGAATCCGATCTGGCGTCCGGCGCGCTCATCGAAGTCCTTGCAGAGTATGTCCCTACTAACCGCGCTGTCTATGCGGTGTTATTGCAGCGTAGCGCGACATCACCGAAGCTACGGGCCGCAATTGAGTTCCTGCATAGCTGCTTTGCTGAGATGGAGTAACGGAGTTACATGCAGACGTCTGTGCCGGATGCAAACCGGTTGTTCGCATTGATGCCACGGCCCCAGAAGTCCTAGGGGCGTGGCATCGCTCCGCAAGTGTCTGCTCGGATCAACTCGATCGAGCTTTCGATAGCTGCGCAGTGACGACAGGAGCGCTTATAGAAATGCTTCTCTAAGCGCTCGAACTGGCTGTCCGCGGGTGTGTTACGAGTGGGCTAACCCGCTCCGTTTCTGCTGCGCTCAGACAATGGCTTGGTGTTTACCTCGCGAAGCCACACGACGCT
>NZ_KB290569.1:5709-10435 GCF_000282835.1 Pandoraea sp. B-6
CGGATTGCGCCAAGAGTTCATCACGCCTCATTGCCCGCAACAGAACGGCATGGCCGAGCGCGTGATCCGTACCTTGAAAGAGCAATGCGTACATCGGCAACGCTTCGAGACGATCCAGCATGCCGCTCGCGTAACCGGTGACTGGGTACGTTTCTACAACCACCGGCGCCCGCATCATGCGCTAGGGATGAAGACCCCGGCTGAGGCATTCGCATTAGCCGCTTAATCTGAGCAGGTTCCGATGGGTCATTACAGCCGCTCGACTCGCTTGTGATTCACCCGCTGACCCGACTGCCGCAGCCTCAGATAAATCATGTCCGAACCGTAACGGCGATGCCGTTGAGCAAGCGCCACGATCTGCGCTCGCAAAGCCAAATTGCGTTCCGGGGTTAGCCGATACCTGTAGGCGCTGGCGCTCATGCCGATGACCCGCAAGGCGCGGGGTTCGCTCAGGCCTCGCTCGGGATTGGACTCTAAATCGTCGCTCTACTCAAATCGGGGGAGACGTCGCCCGCTCAGCAAGGGATTCGTTTTTCGGGGGGGGGAGCTCAGTTCCCGCGTCGGGCGCACGGAAACATTTTAGATACGGCCCGCTTGCGTGAGGCTGCGCAAAAAGGCCTTCGTTTCAGGCGCCTTCGGACTTCCAAAGATCTGTTCAGGCGAACCTCTCTCCAGAATTCGCGAGTGATGCAGGAAGCATAAAGTGTCTGAAATTTCGCGGGCAAAGGCCATTTCGTGGGTCGTGAGAATCAGTGTCATGCCGTCGGAAGCCAACTCCCGAACAAGATCAAGAACTTCCGCGACAAGCTCGGGATCCAGCGCGGAAGTGATTTCGTCCAGCAGCAATACCTGTGGCGACATCAGCATGGCACGCGCGATGGCAACCCGTTGCTGTTGCCCGCCGGAGAGTTGCGCTGGATAGGCACGCGCCCGCGTGGACAAACCGACCCGATTTAGCATCTTGTCTGCCCGTTCTATCGCCTCGTCTTCGGAACACAGCCCCGTAGAGACCGGCGCAATGATGCAATTTTCGATGACCGACATGTGCGGAAAAAGGTTGTAGCTCTGAAATACCATGCCCACAACCCGCCGCAACCCAACGAGATCGACACCAGGGCCAGACACAACATCGCCCGCCACTTTTATTTGCCCTTCATGGATTGCTTCCAGCCCATTTACGCATCGCAGAAGGGTGGATTTTCCTGATCCAGAAGCACCGATAAGTGTGACTACTTCGTGTTTCTTTATCGCAAGATTTATATCGCGCAGCACAACGGTCGATCCATATCTTTTCTCGACGTTCGCGAGTTCGATGAAGTTTTCAGTCATTCATTTCGCTCCTGAGCTTTTTGAAAAGCGTTTATCTCTTCGTGCCAGTAGTGCATCCACAAGTCGTGTTTGAGGAATGGTCAAGACGATAAAAAGAAAACAAACCACGCTGATCGTCGAGAGATTGAAGTATGCGGACGCGAATATCTTCGCTTGCGTGAAAACATCAATAATCCCTACAACATTAACGAGGGCAGTATCTTTCTGAAGTGCGATGAAATAGCTCAAGAGGGGTGCAGTGATATTGCGAAAAGCTTGAGGAAGCACTACTTTTCGCATAACCGAGAAAGGTGTCATGCCGAGTGACAGTGCCGCAGAAACCTGGCTCTCATGGACGGCTTCAATTCCAGATCGAAAAAGTTCCGCGTTGTAAGCGCTGAAAGTTATCGTCAATGCGGCCACTGCGTAAACGATAGGAGATGCCTGACTGAGATATGGAATGCCGGTCAGTGGCAAACCAAAACAAATCAAGTAAATAACAATGATGGCCGGCAAAGCCCGAAAAACATCGACGTACGCAACGGCAAGCGCGCGAATCGGTCCAAGACTGCGCCCCGGCAATAAGCGGCCTATGGCCAGAACCAGTCCAAAGATCATCGACATGATTTGTGCAACCACGGCGATCACCACGTTGATCCAGAGTGCCTTAATGATGTCGACGTAGCTGAGCTCAATCAAATCCCACTGCAGGAAGGTTTTTTGCACAGCGCCATCACCGGCCCTGACGAAAATCACGAGTGCGTAAACAAATAAAAGAAATCCGCTAAACCCTATCGTTCGCAAAAAATAATGTCGGGCCTGATCCGCCTGCACCCTTGAAGCTACGATATCTTGCTTTTCCCATAGGTATTTCGCAGCCCGTGCTGGCCCGATACCTTTGACGATCGGGCCAAAAACCACGCACAGTGTGGCGATTAAAAGAGCAAACCTGACAACGGTTGTATAATTTCCGAAGACGTTACGGAGGCTACTCGCGGCGGCCAGCGAGAGCCCCGCCGTCAAAAGCGCGATCACACTGGCCCAAATCAGGTGGGTTCTCACTTGAAGCGGCCGAGAAAGGTTCCTCCTATACCTTCCTGAACCGACTGAATTATTCTTTAGAGATGAAGGGAGGATGTCCACAGATCGCGCCATTTTATTTGCCCCATACTGGCAGGGCAACCGGATCGCCGCCCAGAACCGGCAGCAACCATTTGCGCTCGATCTCAGCAAGCGTTCCGTCTGCCTTCATGTCGTTCAAAATGCTATCCACCAACGCGACATTTGGCGAACCTTTAGGAAACATGACTCCCAGACTGGTGCCGATGTCGTACCTGGCAATCACTTTCATGGCGCCGTTAGATCTCGCAACCGCAGGCATCAGTCCCGTGGAGTCACTGAACGCAGCATCAATGAAGCCGGCCATGAGGGCATGAAGCATGTCGGCATTGGTATCGAACTGCTGGATCGCAGTCACTCCCACAGTGTCCTTCAGGAAGTTTTCGTACCGCTTTGCGCCAATGATGATCCCGACCTTGGCAGTCTTCAGTTGCGATTCGGTCAAGACTTTGTTCCCCTTCACGACCACAACCGGGTTGACGGTCCTGTAGGGTATCGAAAAATCCATGACTTTTTGCCGCTCCGGCGTGATGGCGACATTCATCACCGTGAAATCGAAGTCTTTGTTGTTCCCGCTTATCAACGCATCCCATGGCAGGTTGACAATCTTCACACTGGTAAGGCCACCGCGATAAGCAATTTCGGCTGTGAGGCAATAGAGATCGCCGCCGTTGATGTTGCTTGGGTTGGACCCGCGGTATCCGGTAGGCGATGAGGCTATCGGTCCGGCGATGGTCAGCACGCCCGGGACTTTGGTTTGGAAATGCTGAGTAGGCTTGGCATTCGAAAGCACACAATCGCCAAAGGCTGGCTTTTGGTCAGCGGAAAAAGCCAGACTTTGCACGAGCATCAATGCCACTCCAAAGAATGGAATTGCCAATGAAATGCGCTTTATATTCATGATGTTGATTTCTAGATAATTAATAGATTAATTTATGGTAAATCAACGGAGCTTGTGCACGCCGATGGAGCGGGATATATCAAAATCGAAAGACGATTTTTCGTAACGAGCCGAAAGAATATCTATATCTCCAAGAATGTTGAATTCGTCTAGCGGACCGTTCGACAGTTCAAACGTGGAATCAATGGCGATACTGACAGATGATTCAAAGTTCGGATAGTCGGTTTTAACGACTTCAGCCAACTCCGGCTCGTCGGCAACCGTTTTGGCCAGATGACGAACCTGCAAATTGCAGGATCCGTACTCGGGCACATTGAACTCTTCAGGCCATTTGCGAGCGTCAACGTCCGACGCTTGGAAGCTAGCCTTGGTGCGGGCAAGCACATGTCCGTACCTGCTGACTTCAACGGTGACCCCCTCTTCGGTTTCTTCCCATTTGAAGACACCATCCTTCTTCGGCCATCCGCCCAACTCACGCCCCGCAGCCAGTCCGAATCCGGTGGACGTGTACTCGAGGGTGCAGTATTTGCCAATCTCATTCTCGTATTTGCATGGAATACTGAAGGAAATATTGTTTCGTGGGGGCAAACCAAGGACCGCACCCATTCTTAGCCAACTAATCAGAATGAAATCGCCCATGGGCTCCAGTGGAAAAGGAGTAATGCTCTTGGTGACGCCGGGTTTGAGTCGGCCGAGCATGACTACCCGAGTGCAATCCTCGAACCGGATCATGGAATATGGAAATAGTGGAGACCAAGCCGGGAGGGTAATCGCCGTTAAGTAGTCAGACATATAAATCCTTGCGAAAACTGCGTTAAGAAATGGCTTTGTTGATCAAATAACTTTAGAATTTTCTGCATCTGCTTCGTTATACATGTCTCCTCCGTTTTATGAGCGACCGTATACGGCCATTCAGCTCACAACTTCATCATTTCCCGATCGTGCTCGTAGAAAGCGCGGATCAGAACCTCGGTCGCCGTGTGATCCTGTTTTTCGACATCGCGTTCGCTCACCTCGATTACTGCCTCCCGGTGCCCATAGTGCTGCGCGCCAAGCTGCGATTCGGACAGAACTTCGCCGTCTTCCATGGCAACGAAGCCGGCAGGGCCGTAGAGGTTGGCGTGGCGCATACGTAGCCGGCAGGAACAGGTACAACAGAAGTTTCAAGACCCATAAAAAACCTTCCCGATTGAATACGAGAAAGTGGCCGCGGTGATAAGCCACCGAGGGACGTCAGCGACTCGGCCAAGAGGTGCCCTGCTATGAACGAAAACGTCCAAGCTGATGCGAGACGGCGGGCAATGCTGTTACAGCACAAACTGCTTACCGACTGAGCACATGTGAGTCAGTTTGACCATCGCTTCAGTTGACATCAAGTTGGACCGGCCAGAGTTTCAT
>NZ_KB290570.1:0-10041 GCF_000282835.1 Pandoraea sp. B-6
GTCACGCCCCCCGCCCCGGCGGGGGCGCCGGCCACGGCCACGACGGCGCGCGACGAGTTCGGCGCGCTCACGCCCTACCTGCCGACGCGTCTCGCCCTGCATGCCAAGCAGGTGCGCCTGATGTCGCGCCAATGGCCAGAACTGGTGGTGGGCGCCCAGCGCAGCGATCGCGACTGGCAGGGCAGTCTGGCCTCCGACCTCGTTTCCGGCTTTGCCGAATGGCATGCGCCCGATGCGAAGAACCCGTCGGGCACGTTGCGCGCGCGGCTCGCGAAACTGGTGATTCCGCGCGAGGACCACGGCAACGATGTTCTCACCCAAGTGCTCGATGAGCCGAGCGACGAGTTCCCGGCCATCGACGTCGTGGCCAATGAGTTCGTGCTGCGCGACAAGCCGCTGGGCCGGCTGCAATTGAACGCGCACAACGATATCGAGGACGGCGTGCCCGTGTGGCAACTCACCCAACTCTCGCTCAGCAACAGCGCCGCCACGCTCAACGTCAAGGGCAACTGGCGCACCTCGCGTCGCCGCGCAGCCCCCGCGGCGAGCGACGACGTGCCGCGCCGCACCGTGCTCGACTTCAATCTCGACGTGAAGGACGCGGGTGGCCTGCTCGACCGCCTGGGGATGCCCAAGACCGTCAAGGACGGCTCGGGGACGGTCTCGGGCCGTTTCGGGTGGCGAGGCGGTCCCGACGCGATCGACTACCCGACGCTCGGCGGCCGTGTCACGATCGATCTCAAGCGCGGGCAGATCCTGAAGGCCGACCCCGGACTGGCCAAGCTGCTGGGCATTTTTTCCGTGCAGACACTCGCCAAGTTCCTGACGTTCAATTTCAGCAGCGTGATCGGCAGCGGCCTGCCATTCGACAGCATCGACGGGAACGCCACGATGCAGGGTGGCGTGGCCAACACCACCGATCTGACGATCAATGCCAATGCCGCGACCATCAGGATCGAGGGTCATACCGACCTCGCGCGCGAGACGCAGGACCTGACCGTGCTGGTGCTGCCGAAGATCAATGCGGCGTCGGCGTCGCTCGCGTGGGCGATTGTCAACCCGGCACTGGGCATCGGTTCGTTTTTCGCGCAACTGGCGCTGGGCGAGCAGCTCTCGCGCACGCTCTCGACGACCTACCATGTGAGCGGATCCTGGGACAATCCCGTCATCGAACAAGCCGACGGCAATAAGAGTAAGATCGTGCCATCCCCGGAAGCGCTGCCCGGCGCGCAAAACAGCGCGCAACTGTCCGGCATGCGCGGCAACTGAGGGCATTTCCGAGATGCCTGAGACGTTCGGTATGTGCCATATGCCGCTTTATTCGCCGAAAATGCCGGAGACACGGTTCCGCGCCACATCCACCGATGACATGACGAGTCCCGACACACCGTCTACCGCACAGTCCACCGCCGCGCCGGCGTTGCCATACGGACATTGGAAGCACGCCTTGCCGGGGTCTTCGATGGCCGCATGGGCCGGTCGGGTGGCGACGCCCTGCGTTTTCCCGAGTTGCCCCGTGCCATGGGCGACGGTACGCTCGGCGTCGTACCCGCGGCCCCTGTCGACCACGGGCCGTCGCGCATCCGTGCCGCGTGCTGGCGTGCGCGCAGGGCGGCCTGGCGTGCTGCAGGGTTGATTTCGCTATCTCCGCCCTCATCTATCGAACATATTTCCTTGGCCTGACACCGCATGAAAATCATCGACACCGGCATCCAGAACCTGGCCACGGCCCGCGAGCTGCTGCTCACGCCGTACGGCCTTGACGAAAGCCACCTGCAACGCGCACTGGGTGACATCTTCACGCACCGCGTGGACTATGCCGACCTGTATTTCCAATACACACGCAGCGAAGCCTGGAGCCTCGAGGAAGGCATCGTCAAATCGGGGTCGTTCTCGATCGATCAAGGCGTGGGCGTGCGTGCCATCGTGGGCGACCGGACGGCGTTCGCCTACTCCGACGACATCTCCGACATCGCGCTCAAGGACGCCGCCGCGGCCACGCGCAGCATCGCCACGGCCGGACGCGGGCGTGTGAAGGTCGGTAGCAAGCTCTCGAATACCAGCGGGCACGGGCTGTACCTGCCGTCCGATCCGCTCGCCTCGCTCGACGCAAACGGCAAGGTGGCGTTGCTCGAACGCATCGAAAAGCTCGCGCGCGCACGCGATCCACGCGTGTCGCAAGTGATGGCGGGGCTGGCCGGCGAGTACGACGTCGTGCTGGTCGCGCGCAGCGACGGCGTGATCGCCGCCGACGTGCGTCCGCTGGTGCGCGTGTCGGTCACGGTCATCGTCGAATCCAACGGCCGCCGTGAAATGGGCAACAGTGGCGGCGGGGCGCGTCTTGACTACGCGTTCTTCACCGACGATCTGCTCGAAAAATACGTCAAGGAAGCGGTCGACGGCGCGATCGTCAAGCTCGACGCCCGCCCGGCACCGGCCGGGGCGATGACAGTCGTGCTCGGGCCGGGCTGGCCCGGCGTGCTGCTGCACGAAGCCATCGGCCACGGTCTGGAAGGCGACTTCAACCGCAAGGGCTCGTCGGCCTTCTCCGGACGCCTCGGCGAGCGTGTCGCCGCCAAGGGCGTCACGGTGGTCGACGACGGCACACTGTCCAACCGCCGCGGCTCGCTGAACATCGACGACGAAGGCAATCCGACGCAGTGCACCACGCTCATCGAAGACGGGATTCTGCGCGGCTATATGCAGGACAGCCTGAACGCGCGTCTGATGAAGATGCCGGTTACGGGTAACGGCCGGCGCGAGTCGTATGCCGCACTGCCGATGCCGCGCATGACCAACACGTACATGCTCGGCGGCGACAAGGATCCCGAGGAAATCATCGCGTCGGTCAAGCGCGGGTTGTACGCCGTGAACTTCGGCGGTGGCCAGGTGGATATTACCAATGGCAAGTTCGTGTTCTCGATGTCCGAGGCCTACATGATCGAGGACGGCAAGATCACGTACCCGGTCAAGGGCGCCACGCTCATCGGCAACGGGCCCGAATCGCTCAAGGACGTCACGATGATCGGCAACGATATGTCGCTCGACTCGGGCGTGGGCGTGTGCGGCAAGGAAGGCCAGAGCGTGCCGGTGGGCGTCGGTCAACCGACGCTGCGCATGGAGAACATGACGGTCGGCGGCACGGCGTAAGGCTGGCGGCGCGTGCCATGTTACGCGTCGGATGGCGCACCGCAAAAAATGCGTCAAGCATAGCAAAGCGCCCGGCTCAAACCGGGCGTTTTCGCGTGTTTTTCGATAAACACGATTATTTGATGCAATTTGACGCCTTGAAATACGTAAAATCCGCGTGTTTTCCAGCCGATTAGCGGCCCCTGCGGTTGCGGCGTCATTCGATTAGGCGTATAAAGTGATTCCAGTGCACGGCAAATGCGTGCAATGCAATGTTGAACACATCTCTCATGACCGCCCATCCGTCTTACTTTTATTTTTTTGCGATTCTCACACCGCTGGCGGAAGGAGAGGGGCAGTTGCAGCAGTAAGCACCGAAACGAATCCTGAAAAACCGCCAGACAGCCTGGCGGTTTTTTTTTGACCCGAATCCCGAGAAACGAACCGCAGTTCGAACTGCGCAGGAGAAATGCCATGCCTCCCCACAACACCGATGATGTCCGTATTCGCGAACTCAAGGAACTGACGCCGCCGGCGCATCTGATTCGCGAATACCCATGCTCGGACAAGAGCGCGGACCTCATCCATCGCTCGCGCGGCGCCATCCACCGCGTGCTGCACGGCATGGAAGACCGTCTCGTCGTCATCATCGGCCCCTGCTCGATCCACGATCCGAAAGCCGCGATGGAATACGCCGCGCGCCTGGTCGAACAGCGCGAGCGCCTGAAAGGCGAACTCGAAATCGTGATGCGCGTGTACTTCGAAAAGCCGCGCACGACGGTGGGCTGGAAGGGTCTGATCAACGACCCGCACATGGACAACAGTTTCAAGATCAACGACGGCCTGCGCCTCGCGCGCGACCTGCTTGCCCAGATCAACGAACTGGGGCTGCCCGCCGGCACCGAGTACCTCGACATGATCAGCCCGCAGTACATCGCCGATCTCGTGTCATGGGGCGCCATTGGCGCGCGCACCACCGAATCGCAGGTGCACCGCGAACTGGCATCGGGCCTATCGTGCCCGGTCGGATTCAAGAACGGCACCGACGGCAACGTGAAGATCGCCGTCGACGCCATCAAGGCCGCGTCGCAGCCGCACCATTTCCTGTCGGTGACGAAGGGCGGCCATTCGGCCATCGTGTCGACCGCGGGTAACGAAGACTGTCATCTGATCCTGCGGGGCGGCAAGACGCCGAACTACGACGCCGCCAGCGTGCAGACCGCCTGCGACGACATCGCCAAGTCGGGCCTGGCCGCGCGCGTAATGATCGACGCATCGCACGCCAACAGCCAGAAGAAGCATGAAAACCAGATCCCGGTCTGCGAGGACATCGCCCGCCAGATCGCCGGCGGCGACGACCGGATCATCGGTGTGATGGTCGAGTCGAACCTCGTGGCCGGGCGTCAGGACCATGTGCCCGGCAAGCCGCTGACTTACGGCCAGAGCATCACCGACGCCTGCATCGACTGGGAAGACAGTCTGAAGGTGCTCGATACGCTGGCCGATGCCGTGCGTGCGCGTCGTCTGGCACGCGGCGCAGGTAATTGATGTGGCGGGCGGCCGGTGGCCGCCCGCTCTGCCCGCCTCCCCGCGCTCCCCGCCGCTCCACCCTCCCCGCGAATTCCCGCGGGCCTGGGGCGCGGTCAGCCGGTCGCGTCGTGGTTATGAGTTGCCTTCGGACCGATCGCGCCGCCACAGCACGTCAGTGCCGCCACCGGCCCCATTGAGCACCCGAGCGAGCACGAACATCAGGTCGGACAGGCGATTGATGTACTGACGCGGCGCGGGGGCCACTGTCTCCTCGACGCCCAGCGCCACCATGGCGCGCTCCGCCCTTCGGGCAACGGTCCGGACCACGTGCGCCAGCGCTGCCGCGCGCGTGCCGCCCGGCAGGATGAACTCCTTGAGCGGCGGCAGATCGGCGTTGTAATGCGCCAGCCAGCCGTCGAGCCTGGCCACCTGGGCATCGCCGATCAGCGTGTGACGCGGCATGCTCAGTTCTCCGCCGAGATCGAACAGATCGTGCTGAACGTCGAGAAGCACGGCGCGCACGTCCGGCGGCAAGTCTTCACACAGCAGCACCCCGAGGTGCGAATTGGTCTCGTCGATCTCGCCGATGGCGACGATACGCGGGCTGAACTTGTCCACGCGCGCGCCGTCCCCGAGGCCGGTCTTGCCGCCGTCGCCCGTGCGCGTGACGATCTTGCTCAAACGATTCCCCATCTTCTGCTCTCTACCCCTTGCGGCATCGCTTGCCCGCCAGCACGCAATCCGGCTGCGGGGGCCACTTGCCTTCATCGATTGAAATGCGCCGCGCAGGCCCCGGATGGCCACTTTTCGGGCGATTCCGATGGCGCGCATTGGCGGCAAGTCCGTATGATATGACGCAAAGGGTGGGGAAAAACGCCGCCACAGCGTAAAATCCCCGCTCATAAGGCGTCAGGGCGTGCGCACCGAAGTATTGTCGTTGCACCCCATGCCCGAGACCCCGCCACCGATTTGGAGCCTGCCACCGCCGACCGGCGCTGGCCGCCCGGAGACCCGAAGGAGAAAGCCGTGAATCATCCCCACCTGCCGTTCGCCGCCAAGCGGGCGTTCCCCGACGTGCTGCTCACCGAGCTCCAAGCGCTGCTGGGCGAGCGCGTGAGCACGCAAGCGGCGCTGCGCGAACATCACGGCCGGGACGAGTCTCCGTTCGATCCCATGCTGCCCGATGCCGTCGCCTTCGCGCACAGCACCGACGAGGTGTCGCAGATCGTCAAGCTGTGCGCCAAATACAACGTCCCCATCATTCCGTACGGCGCGGGCTCGTCGCTGGAAGGTCACCTGCTCGCCGTCGAGGGCGGCCTGTCGCTCGACCTCTCGGAAATGAATCAGGTCGTCTCGATCAACGCCGAAGACCTGACCGTCACCACGCAACCGGGCATTTCGCGCAAGGCGCTCAATGAAGCACTGCGCGACACCGGCCTGTTCTTCCCGATCGACCCGGGCGCCGACGCCAGCATTGGCGGCATGTGCGCCACGCGCGCGTCGGGCACCAACGCCGTACGCTACGGCACGATGCGCGAGAACGTGCTGGCATTGACCGTCGTGCTCGCAGACGGCCGCGTGATCCACACCGGTACGCGCGCCCGCAAGTCCTCGGCCGGCTACGACCTGACGCGCCTGTTCGTCGGCAGCGAAGGCACGCTGGGCATCATTACCGAGGCGACGGTGCGTCTGTATCCGCAGCCCGAGGCTGTGTCCGCCGCGATCTGTGCGTTCCCCACCATGACGGACGCCGTGAACTGCGTCATTCAGACGATTCAGTTGGGTGTGCCGGTCGCTCGCGTCGAGTTCGTCGATGCGCTGGCCGTGCGCGCGATCAACAAGCATTCCAAGCTGACGCTGCCCGAGACGCAAACGCTGTTCTTCGAATTTCACGGCAGCGATGCGGGCGTGAAGGAGCAAGCGCAAACCGTCGAGGAACTGGCCAAGGACAACGGCGGTACCGGTTTCGAATGGGCCACCCGCACGGAAGACCGCAACCGTCTGTGGAGCGCGCGGCATAGCGCGTACTTTGCAATGCTGCAACTCCGGCCAGGCTGCCGCGCGGTGACCACGGACGTTTGTGTGCCGATCTCGCGTCTGGCCGAGTGTGTGGGCGAAACCGAGCAAGACCTGCGGGCGTCGAGTTTGCCCTGCCCGATCGTGGGACACGTGGGCGATGGCAATTTCCACGTCGCTATCCTCATCGATCCGGCCAAGCCTGAAGAGATCGAGGAGGCCGAACAACTCAACCAGCGCATCGTCGAGCGAGCAATTCGCATGGGCGGCACATGCACTGGCGAACATGGCGTCGGCCTGCACAAGATGGGCTTCCTCGTGACCGAGCATGGCGAAGGCGCGATCGACGTCATGCGGGCGATCAAGACTTCGCTCGATCCGCACAATCTGCTCAATCCGGGCAAGATTTTCCAGCTGCACCCGGCGATCTGAACGCCGCATGAACGCCCCCGCCACCCCGCAAGGTCAATCCGGCCCGCTTCCGGCGGGTGCCGCGACCGAGAATGCCGACGCCCTGACCACGCGCCAGCGTCACTTGCTCGATGCGCTCGCGCAGATCCTGCCGCCGCATTGCATTCTGCATCGACGCGAAGACACCACACCGTACGAGTGCGACGGTCTCGCCGCGTATCGTCGTGTGCCGCTCGCCGTTGTGCTGCCCGAGTCGGAATCGCAGGTGCAGCGCATTCTGCAGGCGTGTCATCAGCTCGGCATCCCGGTCGTGCCGCGCGGCGCGGGCACCAGCCTGTCCGGCGGGGCGATGCCCATCTCCGACGGCCTGGTGCTCTCGCTTGCCAAGTTCAAGAAGATCGTCGAAGTCGATCCCTATGCGCGCACTGCCACGGTGCAGCCCGGCGTTCGCAATCTGGCGATCTCGGAAGCCGCCGCACCTTATGGCCTGTATTACGCGCCGGATCCGTCGTCGCAGATCGCCTGCACCATCGGTGGCAACATCGCGGAGAATTCCGGCGGCGTGCACTGCCTGAAGTACGGATTGACCGTGCACAACGTGCTGCGCGTGCGCGCCATCACGATGTCCGGCGAGGCCATCGAATTCGGCTCGCTTGGCCCCGATGCGCCAGGACTCGATCTGCTGTCGGTCTTCATCGGCAGCGAGGGCATGTTCGGCGTGGTCACCGAAATCACCGTCAAGCTGGTGCCCAAGGCGCAGACGGCACAGATCATCATGGCGAGCTTCGACGACGTGGAGACCGGCGGCAACGCCGTGGCCGCGATCATCGCGGCGGGCATCATCCCGGCGGGCCTGGAAATGATGGACAAGCCGGCCACCCAGGCCGTCGAGTCGTTTGTGCACGCCGGTTACGACCTCGAAGCGGCCGCCATCCTGTTGTGCGAATCGGATGGCACACCGGAAGAAGTCGCCGAGGAAATCATGCGCATCTCCCACGTGCTGCGCACCTCGGGCGCGACACGGCTACAGATTTCCCGCAGTGAAGAGGAGCGTCTGCGCTTCTGGTCGGGACGCAAGAACGCATTCCCCGCGGCCGGGCGCATATCGCCGGACTATTACTGCATGGACGGCACGATTCCGCGCCGTGCGATTGGGACCTTGCTCAAACGCATCGAAGGACTGGAACAACAGTACGGATTGCGCTGTATTAACGTCTTTCACGCGGGAGACGGCAATATGCATCCGCTCATTCTTTTCAACGGCAACGACCTCGACGAGTGGCACCGTGCCGAGGCGTTCGGCAGCGACATTCTCGAAGCCTGTGTCGAACTCGGCGGCACGATCACAGGTGAGCACGGCGTGGGCATCGAGAAGATCAACTCGATGTGCGTGCAGTTCTCGCCCGACGAGCGCGACGCGTTCTTCGGGGTGAAGCGCGCCTTCGATCCGGTCGGGCTGCTCAATCCCGACAAGGGGATCCCTACGCGCGCGCGTTGTGCCGAATACGGCAAGCTGCATGTGCGTGGCGGTCTGTTACCGCATCCCGACCTGCCGAGGTTCTGACATGCGAGCGCTGTCGGAATGGCTGCCACACGATTGGCGGCAGCGGCTCTACATCATCATCTTCGAGGCCGACACGCGCGAAGGGCGGCTCTTCGACATTGCGCTGCTCATCGCCATCGTGCTGTCGGTACTCACGGTCATCGTGTCGAGCGTGCCGGCCGTTCAAGCCACGGCCTCGCTGCCGATGGCGATCCTCGAGTGGTTCTTCACGCTGCTCTTCACGGCCGAATACCTCGCGCGGCTGCTCAGCGCGCACCGGCCGCTGCGTTACGCGCTGTCCTTTTACGGCATCATCGACCTGCTCGCAATCCTGCCGACCTACCTGGCGATTCTGGTGCCCGAGCTGCACGGCCTGATCGACGTGCGCCTGCTGCGCCTGATGCGCGCGTTCCGGATTCTCAAGCTCACGGCGTATGTGAACGAAGCCGGCGTGCTCAGCATTGCGCTCTATAACGCGCGCCGCAAGATCCTCGTGTTTCTCGGGTTCATCTCGATCATCGTGGTGATCTTCGGCACGCTCATGCATATCATCGAGGGGCCGGAACATGGCTTCACGAGCATTCCGGTCGGCATCTATTGGGCCATCGTCACGCTCACGACCACCGGCTATGGCGACGTGGTGCCCGTCACCGGACTCGGCAAGGCGATCACCGGCTTCGTCATGTTGCTGGGCTACAGCGTGATTGCGATTCCCACCGGCATCATGGGTGCCGAAATTCATTCGGCCATGCGCAAGAAGGCGATCACCACGCGCACCTGCCATCAGTGCCACACCGAAGGGCACGACCCCGACGCCCGCTACTGCAAGGATTGCGGCAGCGAGCTGGGGCCTTATCAATCCGACCTGCCACCGCCGCCAGAACCCAGCTGATGACCGATACGAACGACACTCTCGAGCACTTCCGCGCCGTCATCGAGCACGCCACGGCGCACCGCGCGCCCCTCCAATTGCGGGGGGGCGGCACCAAGGCGTGGTACGGCCAGCAACGCGTGGGCGACGTGCTGGACACGCGCGACTACAGTGGCATCGTCGCCTATGACCCGGCGGAACTGGTCATCACCGCCCGCTGCGGCACGCCACTGGCCGACGTTGAAGCAGCGCTCGCAGAACGCAATCAGTTGCTGCCGTTCGAGCCGCCCTATTTCGGCCACGGCGCGACCCTCGGCGGCGCGGTGGCCGCCGGGCTTGCCGGGCCACGCCGCAGTGCCGTGGGGGCCGTGCGCGACTTCGTGCTCGGGGCCAAATTGATGGACGGTCGGGGTCATGTGCTGAACTTCGGCGGGCAGGTGATGAAAAACGTCGCCGGTTACGACGTCTCGCGCATGCTCGCCGGTTCGCTCGGCACGCTGGGCCTCATTCTCGAGGTGTCGCTCAAGGTGCTGCCGCAACC
>NZ_KB290570.1:10224-21591 GCF_000282835.1 Pandoraea sp. B-6
CCATTCATGCGGCCAAGTTCTGGCACGCCATCCGCGAGCAGACCGACAACTTCTTCGCCGACGCGGGACCCGGGCAGGCGCTGTGGCGCCTGGCGGTGCCTTCGACGGCCGAGCCGCACCGGCTGCCGGGCAAGCAACTCATCGAGTGGGGCGGCGCACAGCGCTGGTGGATCACCGACGCCGACGCGCAAATCGTGCGCTCGGCGGCACGGCAGGACGGCGGGGACGCCAAGCTCTTCCGCTACGGCGAACCTGGCGTGAGCGTCTTCACGCCGCTGCCCGCACCGGTCATGCGCATTCACCGCAATCTAAAGTCGGTGTTCGACCCCGCCGGTATCTTCAATCCGGGACGGATGTATCCGGAGTTCTGAGCAGGATGCCCCCGCGGGGGCGCCAAGTCCGGCAATCTCGCTCGGTGCGCTCAACGCTTCGTGTCGAGCAATCGCGCGATCTCGGACGCGAGCGTGCGCACCGCCGCGTCGACCTCACGCGTGAACGGCTGCCCGCCGTTGATGCGCAGAAAGTGGTCGTAGCGTGCCGAGTTGGAAAACAGGCTACCCGGCGCTACGCGAATCCCCTTGGCGAGTGCAGCGTCGAACAGTAACTCCGAGCTGACACCGCCCGGCATCTCGACCCACAGACTCAATCCGCCCGCGGGCAACGTCAGTCGCGTGCCCGCAGGGAAGTAGGTCGCGATCGCTTCGGCCATCGCCGCACGATGCTCGCGCAACTGGGCGCGCAAATGCCGCAGATGGCGGTCATAGCGCGGCGAGTCGATAAACTCGCCCATCGCGATCTGGGCGAGCGCTTCGTTGGGACGCGTCTGCGCGTACTTCAACATCTCCACGCGCCCCTGCCACTTGCCGCCCGCGATCCAGCCCAACCGCATGCCCGGCGCCAGCGTCTTGTGCAGCGATGCGCAATGAATCACATTGCCGGTCGTATCCCAGGAACGAACGGCGGCCGGCACGTTACCGTCGTCGCCCAGCGCCGAATAGGTGTCGTCTTCGATGATCGCAATCCCGCGCGACGCCGCCCACTTCACAAGCCGTGCCTTGTGCGAATCGGGCATCACCGACCCGAGCGGATTCTGGAAATGCGGCACGACGATGATCGCCTTGATGTTGTCGTAGGTCTCGCTTGCCAGTTCGAGCGCTTCGAGTGAGATGCCGGTCTGCGGACTCGTGGGAATTTCGAGTGCGCGCATGCCCATACTCTCCAGCGTCTGCAACAGCGCGTAATACGTGGGCGACTCGACGGCAACCACGTCGCCCGCGCCAGCCACCGCACGCAGCGCGAGATTGATCGCTTCGATACAGCCATGCGTGACGACGATCTCCTCGGGATTGACGTGCATGCGCGCTTCCAGGGCTCGCCGCGCAATCGCCGCGCGAAAACGGGCTTCGCCACCGCCTGGCGGCGGGGTGCCATAGAGCATCGGGTGATCGCGCAACGCCCGAATCGTGGCCTGGCGCAACGCGTTGACCGGATAGAGCGACGGCGAACCGTGGGCCACGGCGAGATTGATTTTGACGTCCGCCTGAAGCCCTCGCGCGAGGATCGACGACACACGCTGGTTGATGCCCACATATTGCAGCAGATCGGGCATCCACGGCCGCGGCTCGGCCACGGGTACGAGACTCGCCCGCGCACGTGCGCGCACGAAGTAGCCCGAGCGGGGACGCGCCTCGAGCAGGCCCTGCGCCTCCAGATGACGGCACATCTGCAGCGCCGTCGACAAGCTGACCTGATGCCGCTCCATCAACGTGCGAACACTCGGCATGCGGTCGCCCGGCGCGAGCGTACCCGCGTCGATGGCATGTCGATAGTGACCCGCGAGTCGGCGGTAGAGGGGCACGCGCTCCCGCGGGACGGCCACGGGTGGGGGCCTCGGAACGTCCGAGGTCAGCGATGTGTCGTCCGCGGCAGCGAGAGGGGGAGGGAGAGTGGCGGCATCCATGCGCAGATGATCGTGCATCGCACGTGACCATAACAGATACAGATTCAGCGATTCTGGATCGTAACAGATTGCCGGGGGCCCTTCTGTTGCGGGCGAAACCGGGTAACTGTGTGCCTACCGGGGCGGCGCGGCGGTCGATAGGCTGTCCTTACCCGTTCAACGCCCCGGAGTCCCACATGGCCAAGCCCCCCTTCCCCCCGCCGTCTGCACTGCCTTCGCTGTCTCCCCTGCGCCCTGACGCCCGTCTTGCGCGAAGTCACGGCGATGCCACCTCACCAGGAGAACGCGTTGCCCTTTCTCGTGTGCCCTCCCATCCGGCCGGCATGGACGGCGCCACGTCCGGCACACGAGCGTTCCCTCTCGCGCTGGCGCGTGGGCAAGCGTTTCATGCGTATGCAAGCCGTGGCACGGTATTCCATGTCCAGCTAGGTCAGGTGGCGGTCAGCCTCGCGCCACGCTGGCTGTCGGGGGGTGTCTGGCGAGAGGCCATCGCGCTGAGTGCCGGGCAGGTGTACGTGGTGGAGACGTCCGGCTGGCTGGCGCTGAGCAGCGACGTCGGCGCGCAGCTGGCACTGCGCGAGGGGGCGAGCCCGACACGTCGCCTTGCCGAGTCGCGGGGGGCCATCGTGCGTCAATGGCAGCGGATTCTCGAGCGCTTCGGGCGCTGAACCGATCCGCGCGATAGCCTGTCCGGGGCGACCCGGTCAGGCCACGGCGCCGCTCAAGCGGGGAGCCGTTTCTCGATATCGGCGCGAATGTCCTCGGGCTTCGCCGTCGGAGCATAGCGCGCCACGACCTGCCCCGTCGCATCCACGAGGAACTTCGTGAAATTCCATTTGATTGCCTTCGTGCCCAGCACGCCGGGCTTCTCCCGCGTGAGGTAGGCGTAGAGCGGCGCGGCGTCGGGCCCTTTGACGTCGACCTTGGCGAACATCGGGAACGTGACGTGAAAACGCAGATCGCAGAAGCTGCGAATGGCTTGCGCGTCGCCCGGCTCCTGCTTGCCGAACTGATTGCACGGGAACGCGAGGACTTCGAACCCGCGCGGGCCAAGCTGTTCGTATAGCGCTTGCAGGCCGGCGTACTGCGGCGTGAACCCGCACTCGCTCGCCGTGTTGACGATGAGCAGCACCTTGCCGCGATAATGCGACAGACTGACGGTCTCGCCCGCGAGCGTCTGGACGGAAAAATCGTAAACTGTCTGCGAATTCGCGCTCATCTCTGGCTCCGAGTGATGGTTGGCACCGCGCAGTCTGCCACAAGCCGCGCGCCGGCGCCGTGCCGCGTGCGTTGTGCCTTCCCGTCCGGAACCCCGGCGCGGGTAGCACCTCGTTTTTCCCGGGTAGCACCTCGCGTGCGGGCACGGCTATAATCGTTGATCCGCAACGCCGTTGCAACGCGCCCCCGCGCCACAGACACCCCCTCACTGACGCTCCGCCCTGCCTCATGTCGACCATCGCCGCGAATCTCGACGACGTGCTCTCCCGCATTGCCCACGCCACCACCGCCGCCGGCCGGCCAGCGGACAGCGTGCGCTTGCTCGCCGTCTCGAAGACCTTTGGCGCCGATGCCGTGCGCGACGCGCTCGCGGCTGGCCAGCGGGCATTCGGCGAGAACTATGTGCAGGAGGCGCTCGACAAGATCGCCGCGTTGTCCGGCGAGACGGTCAATGGCGAACCGCTCGAATGGCATTTCATCGGCCCACTGCAAAGCAACAAGACGCGGCCGGTGGCCGAACACTTCGACTGGGTGCATTCGGTCGACCGCCTGAAGATCGCCGAGCGCCTGAGTGCGCAGCGACCGGCAGACCTCCCGCCCTTGCAGGTGTGCCTGCAGGTCAACATCAGCGGCGAAGCGAGCAAGAGCGGCGTAGCGCCTGCCGACGTGCCCGCCGTGGCACGCGCCATCGCGGCGCTGCCGAATTTGCGATTGCGCGGCCTGATGGCGATTCCCGAGCCCGAAGCCGATCCGGCCCGCCAACGCGCGCCGTTCAAGGCCGTGCGCGATGTGTTCGACGCCTTGCGCGCCGACGGTCTGCCGCTCGACACGCTGTCGATGGGCATGTCGGGCGATCTCGAGGCGGCGATTGCCGAGGGTGCGACAATGGTGCGTATCGGCACCGCGATTTTCGGCGCACGCGATTATGGCTCACGCGCCTGATCGCGGCGTGCCCTGGCGGTGAGCGCACGTTGACGACTCGCCGCGGCAAAAGGTAACGACGGTAACGACTCACGCAACGCAAAGGATGGTTATGAGAATTGCATTCATCGGCGGCGGCAACATGGCCAATGCCTTGATCGGCGGACTCGTCAAGCGCGGCACGGCCCCGCGCGACATTCTCGCGATCGACGTCAACGAATCGACGCGCGACGGTCTCGTCAAGCAGTACGGTGTCGACACGGCCAGCGCACCCAACGATCGCCTGCGCGATTACGACACGATCGTGCTGGCCGTCAAACCGCAAGTGCTCAAGGACGTCGCACAAGCGCTCCAGCCGCACCTGATCGGTCAATTGGTGATCAGCATCGCGGCGGGCATTCGGGCGTCCGATCTCGCGCGTTGGCTCGGCGGCCACAATCAGATCGTGCGTTGCATGCCGAACACACCCGCCTTGATCGGCATGGGCATCACGGGTCTGGCAGCCTTGTCGGGGGTGGATTCGGACCAGCGCAAGCGCGCCGAGACCGTGCTCGGTGCGGCCGGCCAGATCGTCTGGGTGGAGAAGGAAAGCCAGCTCGACGCCGTGACGGCCATCTCGGGCAGCGGTCCGGCATACGTGTTCTATTTCATCGAAGCGCTGGAGCAAGCCGCGAACGAGCTGGGCTTTTCGCCCGAGCAGGCACGTCAGTTGGCCATCGCCACGTTTACCGGCGCGTCGCAACTGGCGGCGCAGTCGAGCGAACCCGCGAGCGTGCTGCGCGAGCGTGTGACGTCCAAGGGCGGCACGACGTTTGCTGCCCTCAGCTCGTTCGAGCGCGACGCCATCAAGGCGGCAATCGTGCGCGGCGTGCATGCGGCCAATACCCGCGCCAAGGAACTTGGCGACGAGTTGGGCGACGCCTGAGCGGAACGGCCGACGGATTCGCCGGTCTGCCGGAACGAAAAACGGACCGCATGCGGTCCGTTTTTCATTTCACCGGTCGTCGTTCGCGCCGACCTTCCCATCGACACGCCAACCTATGCCCGCGCGGCCAACAAGTAGTGGCCCGCGATGCCTGCGAACACGGCGGCACCGAGCCAGTTGTTGTGACGGAAGGCGGCAAAACAAGGCATGCGCTCGCGTGCGCGAATCAGGAAGTAGTGATAGATCGCGAAGCTCACCGCCACCGCCATGCCGAGCCAGAACGGCCAGCCGAAGCCGAGATACACGCCCACCCCCGCCTGAATGCCGAGCGCCCCTGCATAGCAGAGCATGATCGCCAATACGTCGAAGCGTCCGAACGTGATCGCCGAGGTCTTGATGCCAATCTTCAGGTCGTCGTCGCGATCGACCATTGCGTATTCGGTGTCGTAGGCGACCGACCAGAATACATTCGAGAGCAGCAGCACCCATGCGATGACCGGTACCTGATCCTGCACTGCGGCGAAGGCCATCGGAATGCCGAAACCGAAGGCCACGCCGAGATACGCCTGCGGAATCGCCAGAAAGCGCTTGGTGAACGGATAGGTGCCCGCCACGAACAGGGCCGGGATCGAGAGCCACTTGGTCAGCGCGTTGAGCGGCAGGATCAGCAAAAAGCTCGCCAGCGCGAGCGTGGCCGCCACGGCCACCGCTTCCCAGGCACGAATGCGTCCCGACGTGATCGGCCGCTCCTTCGTGCGTTTGACGTACCTGTCGAAGTCGCGGTCGGCGTAATCGTTGATGGCGCAACCCGCCGAGCGCATCAGGAACGTGCCGAGCGTAAAGATCGCGAGCAGCCAGAGGTCGGGATGCCCATTCGAAGCGATCCACAGCGCCGCAAGCGTTGGCCACAGCAGCAGCACGGTGCCGATCGGCTTATCGAGACGAACGAGGCGGAAATACAGCGGGAGACGTTGAGCGAGCAACATGAGCGTTACACAGAAAGACCGGTGGCGCCATTGTAGGCCACCGGCCTGAGGCGCGACAATCGACGCGCCCCGAACGTCACCAGATCCAGAACATCAACAGCCAGAGCCAGTTGACCAGCGCCAGCGCCACCACGACACCCGCCATCCCGGCCAGACGCCGCCCCAGCGAGCGCGCATGCCGCCCGGTCACGCGCCAGCCAAGCCACAGGCTCCACAACGTGGTCGCGGCGAGGATCGCAGCGCGCACATCGTTCGCCCAGTACACCGGCAGATGCTCGGCGCGCAGCAGGCTGATCGTCGTGGCCGACAGACCGATGAACACCCCGGCCCCGGCAATCGGAATCAACGACTGCACCAGGTGATTGAATCGCGAGGTCTGCCACGGCCCCATCGCCCGGTTCGCCAGCGCGAAGATCGTCGTGAACGCCAAGCCCAGCAGCAGACCGTTGCCGAGGATGTACGTGACGACCATGCCGCCGTCGAGCCATGAGAAGACGTCGCTCTGTGCGGGGTAGTTGGTAAAGACGAACCACGGCGCGTTCGTCGCGAACGGCCACATGATGTCGCGGTCGATGAGCCATGTGGCGAGCATCGTCTTGGTCGCCACGAACCACGGATTCACCGTCCAGTGGAAGGCGCCGATGGCCACGCCAAGCAGGCCATACATGACGAGCACGCTGTCCCACACACTGTTGTTCTCCGTCGCGCCGAACTTCACGATCTCGTCGCTCGGCGAGCGGCCCGTGAGCGCGATGGCGTCGCGATGCCCGGCGCAGCGCCCGCACATATGGCATTGCGCGCCGCCCTTCATGTTGCGCAGCGGCACGAGCGGCGCGCAATTGACCGGGATGATCTTGTGGCCGTTGGTGTGATACGAGCGACGCCACGCTTCTTCGTTGACCTTGAAGTGGAACGGTGCCAGACGCGCGAGCAGCGAGAACACGCCGTTGACCGGGCACAGGTACTTGCACCACACGCGTTTGTCGCGGCCGTAGAAATAGCCGATCACCATCGCGCCGATGGTGGAACCGCCGAGTACCAGCAACACGGCCTTCGGATATTGGTAGACGCTGACCATCTGGCCGTAGAGCGTGGTACCCGCAAAGGCCACGAACGGCCAGCCGCCCCAGCGCATCCAGCGTGGAATGGCGCGACCGCGTCCGTGACGGCTCGCGAATTCCGAGAGCGTGCCTTCCGGGCACAGCACCCCGCACCATACGCGGCCCATCAAGACCATGCTGATGAGCACGAACGGCCACCAGATGCCCCAGAAAGTGAACTGCGCGAAGACGGTGAGGTTATTGAGGATGTGCGCCGTCTCGTCGGGCAGCGGCAACATGACCGGCACCCCGATGAGGAACGCGTACACGAGCACGATGCCCCACTGCACGCCACGAATCAGCTTGCCATGGCGTTGCATCCAAAGCCCTGCGCGGGCCAGTCGGTTCGGGACAGGTATGGCGATGCTCATGCTCAACTCGTACGTCGGGGAAACAACCTTGTCAGGCTGGCGGACCTTGCCAATGCCGGAGCGCTTGTGACGCTGGCACCGACCGGTCCGAACAGACCGTTGTCGTGCACCGGCGAGATTTGCGCCCCCGATGCCTGCGGCCCGCTCAAGCGGGCCTGGCCTGCTTGAGCGGGCCATCAGCCCGCTTGAGCAAGGCCCAGACGAACAGCCAATAGATGCCGTACACCAATAGATTCATGCCGGACGGATGCGCGCGATAGCCGGTCAACGTGGCGACGAGACTGCCGAACGGGCTGGTGTCGTCGAGCAGTGCGGAGGTATCCCACAGTTGATCGACCAGCGTCGGCACCAGCTCGAGCGAGATCAGGCGATCGAGCCCGGACTCCAGCAGCCCGGCGGCGAGGAACAGCAGCATGATTTCGGTCACGCGAAAGAACAGGCGCCACGAGAAGATCTTTCCGCCCAGTTGCAGCAGCCAGAACGTGGCGAGTGCCAGGGCGAAACCGATCAGCACCGCGAGCCACATCGATGGCGGCACGCTGCCTTGCTGGCCGAAGCCGATGCCGTACAGGAAGATGGTCGTCTCGCTGCCTTCGCGGGCAATGGCCAGCGCCACCAGCACGAGCACGCCCCACCAGGTGCCCTGATCCTGGTTCTTGCGCAGCGACGATTCCATGTCGCGTTTGAGCGTTCGCCCGTGGCGCTTCATCCAAAAGACCATCTGCACGATCAGCACGCAGGCGACCAGCACCATGGCCGTCTGGAAGTAGTCCTGCGCGTCGCCCGAGAGCACCTCGGTAAAACCAACGAGAGCGGCGCCCAGCGCCACGGCCGCCGCAATCCCGAGCGCCACACCGCCCCACAGATAAGGCAGGCCGCGCTTGGCACCGTGCTCCGGGTTGGCCAGCCAGGCATGGAGAATGCCGACAACCAGCAATGCCTCGACGCTTTCGCGCCAGACGATGAACATGACCTGACCCATCGTTTGATTCCTCTCGTGATGCGTGTCTTACCGACTATCCAGAACGACTTCCGCCCGCTTACTTGGCAACGATCACGCCTTGTGCCTGCTGGTGAAAATCGTCGAAAAACTTGTACTCGCCCGGCTGCAGCGGCGCGATCACCACGAACGACTGCGCACCCGGTGCCAACACCTTTTCCTTGCGAAGTTGCAGACTCTCGAACTCGACAGCGTTCGTGCCGGTGTTGTGCACTTCAATCTTGATGCGCTTGCCGGCCGGCACCTCGATGCGCGCCGGGTTGAGCTTGCCGTTGTTCATTTCCAGCCTGAAGGTTGGCAAGTCGTCCGCGCGCGCGAGCGACGGCCCCGCCAGCACGAACAAAGTCGCCACCACGGCTGTCATCGTGGCCAGCAGGCGCGCGATGCGCTGATTCATTCTTCCGCTCCAAACGAAAACAGCGCCGGCCCGCAGGCCAACGCCGAGTCAAATTCATGCGGGCGACTTAGTACCCGCCCTTCTTGCCAATTCCCGAGAAAGTGAAATCCACTTCCTTGGTCACCGGCTTGAACCACGGACCCACGCCGGTTTCCTTGTCGACGTGACGGCCAAAGCACCACGGGCCCATGCCCCCGTGCGCCGCGTGGGCGTCGGCGGCGGGCATGCCGCCCATCTTGCAGCCGAACGCCTGCAGCGTGCCCGGTGCGTTGACGACCATCGTCAGCTTGTACTTGCCGACACCGGCCAGCTTGACGTTATCGCCGTAGTGCGGACCATCGCTCGCGACCATCGGCATCATCAACCCTTCGATGGATGCGCCCTCGGGGGTCTTGCCGTCGCTCTTCATCTTTTGCAGCTTGTACGTGATTTCCAGCCCGGGAATCCAGTCGCCTTCGGCGTAACCGTTCGGGTTCTTGGCAATCGCATGAATATCCGCTTCGAGGTGGATGTCCGACTTGGCGGCGTCGCGCATCATGCCGGCCGGTTCCATCGAGATCGGTTGGAGATACACCGTGTTGATCTCCATGCCCGCCACATTCAGCGGCTTACCAATGGGAAATTCGGCGGCATTCGCCAGGGTGGCTGCACCGACGAACAGCGCCGCAGCCACGAGGGATTTCACGCGCATACACACTCCAGATTGACAAAGAAGTTAATGCAAACAATTCTCAGTAATTTTAGCACTAACACATTCGTCAGACAAACCACGAAGTCAAGGCAACACGGGGATGAACGGGAAATTCGAGCACAGCGCGAGCGCCAGCGGGCGCGCGGCGCGATTCTTGGCCGACGTTTACGAAAAATTACTGGGCGATGCTCAGGGCAACACGCCCCCCCGGTCGATCTTGCGGGCGAGCACGACCGACGTTGTCGTCCGGGTGACGCCGTCGATCTCGCCGATGGTGTCGAGCAGCGCGTCGAGCTGGTCTGCCGACGCCGCGTGCAGCCATGCCACGTAATCGAACTCGCCGCTGACGGTGCACAGCAGGTGAATCTCGGGCATCTTGTTCAGGCGCCGCAACACGTCGCGCCCGGAGCGCGGTTGCACGCTGATGCCGACACAGGCCTGCAACCCGCCTCCGGCGGCGTCCTGCCCGAGTCGTACCGTATAGCCGGCGATCACGCCCGCCTGCTCTAGCCTCGCCAGGCGGGCCACCACGGTCGTGCGCGCCACGCCGAGACGGCGCGCCAGATTGGCCGTGCTCTCGCGCGCATTGACCCGCAGCAGGGCGAGCAGGTTACGGTCGAGTTCGTCGAGGGCGGTCGCGGACAGCGTCATCGGATTTCGCCTTGAATGTCACGGTTGGAATGGCAAAGCGCGATTATAGAACCAGGAACCGCGCCGCCGCGCTCGGCGCTTCCCGACTGCCCAACCGTCCGACGCCCCCCCCGACGTCAAGAGATACGATGACACGCAGACAAAATCCGTCCTCATCAACCCGCCGTTGAGGCCGCCTCACGCGGCGTGCGGTTGCTTGCCCCACCGGCCAGAATCCCCTTTAACCCTTTCCCCGACAAGGCGAAAGCCAAGGGTATCCCCCCAATCCTCCGCTATTGACAACGCCGTATCGCGATGCGCAAAATCGCATCACTTATATGACGACGTACAAGAAAGACCCACCACAGTGATTGCGGGTGCCGTGACCGCAATGGACTGCCTGGCGCGTCGGCCCCGAACGTCACCGGAGACAGGCGCTTGCCATGCATTTCTCGTTGAATTTCGCCCCACTGCTCCCCTACTGGCCAGTATTCCTGGATGGCGCGTGGCTCACGCTGAAGATGACGGTGATGTCGGTTGTCCTCGGCACCGTCGTCGGTACGCTCGTGGCCTTTGCCAAGCGCAGCCGCCACCGCTGGCTCTCCCGCCTGTGCGGCATTTATATCGAAGCGGTGCGCAACACACCGTTCCTCGTCCAGATCTTTCTACTGTATTTCGGCCTGGCCAGCGTAGGCGTGCACATGCCGACGTTCGCCGCGTCGGTCATTGCGATGGTGATCAACATCGGCGCGTACGCGGCGGAGATCATTCGCGCGGGGCTCGAATCGGTGCCGCGCGGTCAGATCGAGGCCGCCGAGTGCCTGGGGCTGCCGAAATGGCGCATCGCGTGGCACGTCATGCTGCAACCGTCCATCGAAAAGGTCTATCCGGCGCTCACCACCCAGTTCATTTTGATGATGCAGGCCTCGGCCATGGCGTCGCAGATTTCCGCCGAGGAACTGACGGCCGTGGCGAATACCGTGCAGTCGGACACGTTCCGCTCGCTCGAAACCTATATCGTCGTGGCCGCCCTCTATCTGTGCCTCTCGCTGCTGGTCAAGCTCGTGGCGTGGGCCGCCGGCGAGTACTTCTTCAAGCGCCGCCGCATCGTGCGACGCGCCGCCGCGCAGACCGCTCAGGCCGCACGCCGTCGGGCGGCCGCGTCGCG
>NZ_AKXS01000316.1:0-57714 GCF_000282835.1 Pandoraea sp. B-6
CGGTTAAGCGGGGGGAGGTCAATCCCGCTGTGTCGTAATTTTTGTCGGCACCCACCGTAATCGGCCTATCGGCAAGGCGCGCCGCATCGGCGAGCATGTCGGCTGCTGCGTCGCGTTCGGCCGTACCGTTGGCCTGCGTCACCTGCGCGTTGACCACCAGTCCGTGCCGGTTGTCCGTAAGCACGTGCCCCATATAGCAAAGTATCGCGCCGGTGTTGCGACTCTTGCGGAACAACTTCGCCTGGCTATCGCTGCTCGATTCATGCGTCTCGTTGCTGCGCTTCTCGCCGTGCCAATCCTCGCGCTGGCGAACACCGCCCCCAGGCGGCGTATCGTCATCGGACTTGCTCTTTCGCACGAAGCTTTTATGGCCCGCCCACGCCTGAATCAACGTGCCGTCGACGCTGAAGTGCTCGCCCGAGAGATGACCGCGTGCATGCGCCGTCTCCACCGTCTCGTTGAACAAGCCCACGATGACATCGTGCACGAGCAGTCGGTCGCGGTTCTTGCTGAACGTCGAGTGGTCCCACACCGCATCGTCCATCGCCAAGCCGACAAACCAACGAAACAGCATGTTGTAGGAGATTTGCTCCATCAGCATGCGCTCGCTGCGAATCGAATACAGCACTTGCAGCAACAGCGCGCGAATCAGCTTCTCGGGCGCGATGCTCGGCCTGCCGCCTTTTGCATCGCTCTCGTACATGCGCGCAAACACGCCGTCCATGCGCTTGAGAGCGTCGTTCAACCAGAGGCGAATCGGTCGCAGCGGGTGATTGGCCGGCACGAAGTCGTCGAGCTTCGCCATCGTGAACATCGTCTCGGTGTAGCCGTCCGCTCCGCGCATCCCTTCGCTCTCAGTGTTGGTCGATTCCTTCGTTCAACGTATACCCCTCACGCTCCGATGACGTCTGCGGGAGGTATTTCAACAGCCTGCTAGACACTGAAGATGATGACCCCGGCCGAGGCTTTTGCTTTAGCCGCCTGACCTGAGCAAGTTCTGCTGGGTCATTACAGGATCATATTAGACTTGGCGGATGGTGACGCAGCCGGTCATTCGGTGGTTGCATCCATAAATTCCTTCATGGTGCGCTCGAAGACGGAAAGCACCTCCGACTCCACGTCATGCATCTCGGGGCTTCCATACTCACGTGGTCTTGGAAGGTCAATTTTTATAATCGACGCGATTCTAGTCGGTTTAGGCGTATAGACAACAATGCGGTCCGCCAGATAGCAAGCTTCGATGATGTCGTGGGTGACAAAGACGACTGTCCTGCGTCGCTTGGTCCACGTCGCAACTAGCTCGGCACGTAGCTTTCGCGCGGTAATTTCGTCGAGTGCCCCAAACGGTTCATCCATCAAAAGAAGGCCGGGGTCACGCACGTAAGCGCGTGCAATACCGACGCGATGTTGCATGCCACCAGAGATTTGGTGAGGATAGAAGCGTTCATAGCCAGTCAGATTGACCAACTCAAGTACGGAGTCGATCTTGAGTTGTTCGTCCGGCACTTCTCGTCCGGTCTCTGCTCGCAGCGCGAACCGCAGGTTGTCTTCCACCGTGCGCCAGGGCATTAGACGCGGCTGTTGGAATACATAGCCGTAGTTCGGCCTCTTCTTGGTGACGGGCATTCCGTCGACCATCACGTTTCCGTCCGTTGGCTTGAGGAAGCCGGAGATACAGTTAAGCGTGACAGATTTTCCGGAGCCGGATGGACCGAGCAGGCATATGAACTCCCCTTCGTTGATCGTCAGGTCAACGTTGTCGAGAATCGTAATGGGACCGCTCGGTGTTTCGAACGCCTTGGTCAGGCCGGAGATAATGATATTACTCATGGCGAAAGTTCACGATTTCTTCCAGCGGTTTGCCAGCCGTGCAATCGGCGCAATTACTAGCCAGTCGGTTAGCAGCATCAGGACTACAAGCCAGACAGTCCACGCGAAAACCTCATTTGTGCGGTTGAACTCCCACCCCACATAGAGGTTGTAGCCAATACCGCCGCCGCTAGCTCCTCCGGCGAACAACTCAGCCAGAACAACGATTTTCCAGCAAACAGCCACCATTGTTCTCGATCCGCTCACCAGATAGGGCGTAAGACTTGGCAGAGTAATATGTCGGAATGTCATGAACGAATTTGCTCGCACGGACACACCCATCTCGATCAGTTGCTGATCGACCTGCTGAAGTCCTGCGGCGACGTTGAACGCGATGATCGTGAACCCGGCAATGAAAATCGTGAAGATCACGGACGCTTGCGTGAGACCGAACCATATCATTGACATCAAGGCCCAGACGACGTACGGAACTGTCTGAGCGAAGTTCAACAACGGCCCGAAGAAGGATTCGTACTTTTTCAGAGCGAATCCTGCAAGGGTACCAATGACAAGGGAGGCGAAGGCACCGGCAGCGACGGACTTAACGGTAGCAAATGTCGCACTCCAAAGAATACCATCGCTTGCAAAACCAGCGATGTCTTGAAAGACGTGAGGGAGTGAAGGAAACACATACGCCGGTTGAGATAATGAGAAAAGCTGCCAACCGATCAGTAGAAAAGCAAATGCCGCTGCACTGGCGATAAGCCGGTTTCGTTGTGCGCGACGCAGACTGCGCCGATAGGATGCACTCGGTACGGCGGCCGGTGATATTGCCACTTTCATGATGATTCCCTCAGGGCATTATCCAAAAGTCAGATGCGTTGATCTGGCGTGGAACCTGCTTGATTTCGTAAAGATGATCGTAATAAACCTGCACCTGCTTGAGAAATACCGGGTCGTTCTGATCTGTGATGTAGTCGCCCGCGTACGGTTTAAGGAGCGCTTCAACCTGTGATGGCGACGCCTTCAATGCTGGGACGGATTCGGACAGCGCCGCCGAAGCGTAAGGAAGGTTAGTCGGGAGGTTGCGCGCCTCGGTTTCCAAGATGGTCAGGAATTTTTTGACAGCAGGTTTATTGGCCTCGTAGAAGTCTTTGCGTGCCGTCACGTTGAGCGCGAACAGCGTCGTGCCGTAGCGACGGCGGTAGAGAGAATCTGGACGAAAGAGTTCTTTTGCGGCGCCTGAGCTAATCGCCTGGCTGAGATACGGCTCATAAAGCGTTGCGCCCGCGATTGACCCGTTTTGTAGCGCTGCGATTAGCCCAGCTGGGGGCAGCACGGATACCTTAACGTCTCGCATCAGATCGACATTTTCGATCTTGAAGGCAAGGTAGGTCGCGCCGAAGTTCGTTCCTGCCAGGGAAACGACGCCGTAAGGCTTGCCTTTAAAGTCCGCCGGGCCTTGGGCTGTAGACGTTGGCTTGACTACCACCGCCCAAAAGTCAGCAGGTTGAATTGCCTTCAGAACAACGAGTGGAACACCGGCTGCAAACAGCTGTGCTGCTTCGACGCCACCGGCATTGATGTCAAGATCAATCGCTTTACCTTTGAAGGCATCATATTTCTGGCTCGATTGAACAAACGGCTGGGGTTGCACGTCGAGGCCGGCTTGCTTGAACAGCCCTTTTTTCTGAGCGCTGAAAAGCGCTGCAGAGGCGATATCTGTGGTTATCGTGTATCCCACGCGTATAGTTTGGTTCTCAGCAAACGCGCCGGGACTCGCACCCAGAACAGCTGTTACCAAAAGAAGCGCTCGAGCCCATCGCGGGCAGAAGGCTGAAGTTTTGCGCATCTGAGTCTCCGTGGTTGTATTCATTCGGCTTTTAGGTCTTTGTTGAAAAAATTAGACGTCTATCTATATCGTGGACTATAAATCAACTTGAGGCTAGTGCACGAAGGTCGGTACAAATACCTAGTAGTCCAGATCAGCTGGTGGATGTCGCTGATTCGGTCATGCCTCGGCTCATGGATGGGGCGTAGCCGGGAGCAACATAAACGTCGAGAAACACTGCGTGGCCGGCATTCACGTCCCGAACCGCCTGTTCGATGGCCAGCTCCAGCTGTTCCATCGCTTTTACCGGGCCTGATGCGATAAATCCTTGGGCGCGCGCTATCGCGGCGAGGTCGATCGGCGGCGAGCTGATGCGCTGGCCAATCCACTTGTTTTCGACGGGTCTGTCACGCTCGAGCGCAACTCGTTCCTGATGGACTTCGTCGTTGTAGAAGGACTGGTTGTTTGCGGCGATGATCAGCATCGGAACTTTCAGCTGGGCAGCGGACCAGAGGGCCGAGTTTCCCATCAGGAAGTCGCCGTCGCCGATGATGGCCACGGGAAGGCGTCCGGTGTCTGACAGCGCCAGCGCGGAACCGACTGCCATGCCGGGGCCCGAGCCGATGCCGGCGCCGCCGTCGTATCCGAGGTAGTCAAGCGGTGAGGTGAACTGCCAGAGCTCCCCGCTCCAGCCCAAAGGCAGGCGGATGAGGGTCACCTGCGAGTCGTCTGTTGCCCTGCGAAGGGCGGAGGCGAGTCCCGCCATTGAAATCGTCTGCGGGTCTTCTGTTGATGTGGCTTGAGCGGGCCGGGTCGTTGCAACGCGCTCTGCGGTCCGCTCATGTTGCAGATTGGCCAGCAGTTCCCGCACGACGACGCCGACATCCGATGCGATGGGCAGATCGACGGGCGGTAAGCCCTGGTGGTCATAGCTCCAGGAGTTGTGGAGTGTGTGGTCGAGCGACACGGAAATGACGGTGGCCTGTACCTGCCCATCAGGCCACGCAGCCTTGAGCGTTCCGCTCAGGTCGACCCAGTCGAGCGAGATGACCACGTCTGCGGCTCTCAATGCTTCGGCTGCAGGACCATTGACGAAGAAGGCGGGGGCGAAAGGGTGTTGTGCGTGATCGGTCGGGAAGCTCGCGGCCGTCTTCAGGTCGGTCAGGACGGTTGCGCCGAGCCGCTCTGCCAAGGCGATGCGTTCCTTCCACTCCACTGTGTCCCTGGAGACCCGGCCGACCAGCATGACAGGCTTCTGGGCGGACTCGAGTGCTTCGACGGCGCGCTCGATGTCCATCGGGCGAGGATGGGGTGCTCCAGGCGGTGCGAAGCGGCTGGCGTCCGGGACAAGCGGCGGTTTCGGCAGCCGAGCCTCCTGGACCGTGACATCGAGGCAGACATAGACAGGGGCGCAAGGGGCGGTGCGCGTGATCTGGAATGCCCGCAGGATGGCCTCGAAGCTGGCGTCGACAGAAAGCGGCTGATTGTCCCACTTCACGAAGGGCCTGACTAGTGCGCCGGTATCTTGCGAGGTGTGGATCCAGTCTATCCACGGTCGGCGTTTGGCGGCGTCGACGGGGCCGTGGGCGCCCAGAATGAGCATCGGCACGCGATCGCACCAGGCGTTGTAGATTGCCATGCTCGCGTGCATCAGTCCCACATTGCTGTGCAGGGCGACGGCGAGCGGGCGTCCTGTGACCTTCGCATATCCGTGCGCAATTGCCACTGCGTGTTCCTCGTGCAGGCAGAGCAGCATCTGCGGGGAGACATTCCCGGTGTGGTTAACGATGCTGTCATGCAGGCCGCGAAAGCTGGAGCCTGGATTGAGGCAGAGATAGGGGATGTGAAAGGCGCGGAGGAGTTCAGCAATACCGTCACTCCCCCAATATTTGTCGCTTTCATCGTGTTGCGGCATTTCTGAACGGTGGAGGGGCGCTTCGATAGCGTCTTTGGAAGTGTTCATCTGTGGTGATGTAGAGAATCAATCAGAGCTGGACATTGACGCTTTTAACGGCGGTGAAATCTAGTAATTCATCAAGGCATTCCTCACGGCCAAGCCCTGAGTTCTTCGCTCCGCCGAACGGCACGCCGAGGTAGTGGCGACTGGTCTGGTTGATCCAGATGTAGCCCGCCTGCACGCAGGATGCGCAGCGATGTGCAGTTTTGAGCGACTGCGTCCAGATTGAAGCCGTCAGGCCAAATTCGGTGCCATTGACAGCGTCGAGCAGAGCACTTTCGTCGTCCCATCGGAACACGGCCATGACCGGACCAAAGATCTCTTCCCGCGCGATGCGCATTGCGGGTGTCACTTCCGAGAAAATCGTTGGTTCGATGTAGAAGCCGGACTGCAGACGTGGATCGTCAGGCGCCTTTCCGCCGGTCACCAGCCGCGCGCCTTCGCGCTTCGCGGATTCGATGAAGGACATGACCTCGTCGCGGCGCGCAGCCGAAATCATGGGCCCCATCGTGGTCGCCGGATCAGTCGGTGGCCCGGGGATGTGGCGCTTGCGCAGTTCATCGGCCACCCGCTCGAGTATCTCGTCATGAATCGATGCATGGAGAAAGACGCGGCTGGTCGAGCCGCAGGACTGCCCGGCCCAGGTGAAATTCATGCCGCGCATGATTCCCGACACGAGCGCGTCGCGATCGGCATCCGGAAAGGCAATCAGCGCGTTCTTGCCTCCCAGTTCAAGCAATGCGGGCTTGATCGTTTCAGCGGCACTGCGCAGAATCGCACGACCGGTCGGGACGCTGCCAATGAGGGTGACTTTCTTGACCAGCGGGTGTGAAGCGAGCACCTGACCGCATTCCTTGCCACCGGGCAGGATGTTCAGAACCCCTGGCGGAAATACATCCTGGAGTACTTCAGCAAGCCGCAGGCAGGAAAGGGGGGCCTGCACGGGGGGCTTGACGATGACGGTGTTGCCTGCCGCGAGTGGGGCCGCAATCTTTCCCGCCGCGAACATCAGCGGATGGTTGTATGCGACGATTCTGGCGACGACGCCGATCGGTTCCCTGATGGTGTAGTGCAGACTGTCGTCGCTTACGGGAATCGTTTCTCCCTTGAGCATCGGGGCGATCCCGGCGAAGTAGTCGAGAGAGTCGGCCGCGACCTGTGCATCGACGAGCATCTCTGCGACGGGATTGCCGGTGTCGATAGCATCGATGAGGGCGAATTCGCGCGCATGAGCGCGCAACCTCCTCGCTGCCTCATGCATCATCGCTTGGCGTTGCTTCATTGGCAGACTGCGCCATGCCGGCCAGGCCGCGTGTGCTGCCTCGATGGCGGCCTCGGTATCTGTCCGCTGAGCCTGTGCGACCGTCGCGATACTGGTGCCGTTCGAAGGATCGATGGAGTCCTCGTATTGACCTTCAACTGGGCGATGCCACTCTCCACCATAGAACAGGTCCCGTGCCTTCGGTAGGGGAAGTGCTTCGGCTTCTTCGAGGCGCGCTGTATTGCAGTTGGACACTATCGTCTCCTATTTGGGGCGTGACTTGAGTGCTGAAATGCGGGGCTATCTTCAGCATCGTAGACAGCTCACGGTGCGATTCTCGTGACGCGTGGGGTCTCTGCGTCAAAACTAGAAGCGCTCTGTTCGGCGGAACGCCGCTTGTATTTTCCCGAACTGCTAGCCTCACAGCTGGGTCGTCTCGCGCCGTCGGACAATCGGCATGTGAATCTATGCCTGGACTGCTTACCGACTGCGTTGGATGTCATTAGAGGTCTAATTATTGATTAGAGTACGTGCGTTGCATTGAGTTGGCAACTACGGGTTTGTACCAGCCGCCTCAAAGGCAGAGATCGTCAGCTTTCGTGGTGTATCTAGTTGTCTGACGAGACAGGCATAATGGACCGGCCAGTCTTTCGTAGACATCTTCGAGCCATAATTTATGGCAACCGAGTAGGTCGGCATGAGTGGCAAGCGGTCCACGTACGCGTTCAAGATCGAGGAAGTCAAACCGGTAACCGAACGGGGGTCATTCCGTGGCGGATGTGGCGCAGCGGCAGGGCATCACGACCCACAGCCTTTTCGCCTGGAAACTGAAGTTCGGCAGGCCCGACGCTTTGCGGAAGGCGGAGCTGGATCAGAGCGCCGAGGTTCGGCGACTGAAGGCCGAGCTCAAGCGCATGACCGAGGAGCGCGACATTCTAAAAAAAGCCGCGGCGGATTCAACCGGTCGTTGCAACACCTGTAATCGAAGAGGTCGAGTGTTTATGAAACTCTGGCCGGTCCAATGTCCTGCGGTCATTCAAGTCGGTAACGGGCCAGAGTTCGTCCGCAAGGCGCTGGACGCCTGGGCCCACGAGCACGGCGTGCGGCTTCAGTTCATCCGTCCGGGAAAGCCAGTCGAGAATGCGCACATCGAGAGCTTCAACGGGCACTTGCGCGAAGAATGTTTGAATCAGCACGCGTTCCGAAGCCTTGACGACGCGCGCAAACGCATTGAGGCATAGCGCAACGATTACAACACTGTGCGCCCGCACAGCGCCCTCGGGCAACTGGCGCCGGACCAATTCCGGCAATTGCATCAACCTCAAATCAGCAACGTCACTAACTTACGATTGGTGTACTCCGCGGGGTAAGGTCATCACCGCCGATGCTGATACAACGGTCCTTCGATTCGCTCTACAAGCGACCGCGCTCCACTCTTGAGAATTTCCACGTGGTATTCACGATCATCGACTGAGACCATGCTCGTTGGGAACGCGTTACCGATCGCTGCTGCCACTTGGCCCGAGTGGGTGATGACAGGAACTGCAAGCGCGCCCATACCCGGTACCCGTTCGCCGTCCGACGACGCATACCCGCGTCTGAACACCTGTTCGAGTTCATGCCGAAGCTGTTCTCGATTGGTGATGGTCCGGCTCGTTATCCGCTCCAGTGTCGTTTCCTGCAGCATTCGCTCACGTACGTCAGGTGGAGCGAAAGCGGCAAGTACTTTCCCCGCAGCCGTTGCGTGAAATGGAAAGTACGAACCGAACGCTGAAGACAGGTCAACGGGGACCGGGCCAGCAATTCCGAGCAGATAAAGAGGCTTCAGATGATCAAGAATTGAAAGGGTGGTATTGAAACCGCTTCGATCAACGATACCTCGCAAAATCGGAATGGCATGCTTCGTCAGCGGATGGGACTGGACGAATCTGGACCCGACTACATAGGCGGGCAGGCCCACGGAGTACCTCCGGGTCTTGGGATCCTGGTAAAGCCATCCTGCTCGTCCAAACGTGCTCAAGATTCGGGACACTTGGCTTCGTGGAAGCTGGCAATGTTCCGCAATTTCGCTTACCGATCGCTGTCCCGCGCCGTCGGCGAACAGGTCCAGGATGCGCAGTGCTGTGGCTACCGTTTTCATGTCGTGTTGCAAATATTGCAATGATTGTCTATGCGGAGCCAATAATCTCCCAGAAAATCGGACAGTATGGGTCTCTGTTACGGGAAAATACCAATAGGAATCAATCAGATCGATTGCAAATAAAGCAACTTTTGAAATTCCCTCGCGCCAATTGCAGTTGCGATGCCAGAATCAACTCACTCGGTTTGACATGAATCAAATGTAAGGTGGCCTGAGCCGCATGGGATCGGCAGCTAGGCGACCGTCCGACATTAATAATTAGATTTCTAATAATAAATGCCTGCTTAATGGCATGCGGACCCTTCGGGGCGGTAGCCCATCAAATAAGTTCTGCTAACAGGAGACGATATGCAGATCACTACATCTTCAGCTGCGGCGCTTCCAACGCCTGAAACGCTGCAATCGATTGGTCGTCGTCACCAGCATGTTGCCCTTGGGTTGACGGTGCTGATGCTGACTGCTTACTTTATTTTTATCCTGTCAATCGCTTTTTTCAAGGATGCCCTGTCTGTACAGATTGTGCCTGGACTTTCGTTTGCCATTCTCGCTGGAGTAGCCGCCGTCGTGTTTGCTCTTGTTCTCACATTCGGCTATGTCACATGGGTTAACCGTGTACATGATGTGGCGGTGCACCGGTTGGCAAAAGGAGGCCGTTGAAATGCAAGCGAACTTTGCAGGCGGTCGCGCTAACGCAGTATCGGTTGTTCTCTTCGTTCTCTTTCTAGTCTCTACTCTCGCCATCACCTGGTGGGCATCGAGGCGCACCAGGACTGCAGAGCAGTTCTTTGCAGCAGGGCGAAGTATCGGACCATTTCAGAATGGAATTGCATTAGCTGGCGACTTCGTCGCTGCGGCAGGCTTTCTTGGAATATCCGGTCTTGTCTCCCTTGCTGGCTTTGATGGCCTCATTTATGCGATCGGCGGCGTCATGGGTTGGCCCGTCATGCTGTTCCTCTTTGGCGAGCCACTGCGCAATCTCGGAAAGTATTCGTTCGGAGACGTTCTCGCGTACCGCCTCGACTCGCCTAGGATCCGCATCATTACTGGCGTCACCACACTCGGAATTACCATTTGCTATCTGGTGATGCAGATGGTCGGCGCTGGAGATTTAATCCACCTCCTTTTTGGAATGGACTACGACATCGCGATCTGGATCATTGGTGGATTTATGCTTGTCTACGTCATCTTTGGTGGCATGCTGGCGACGACCTGGGTCCAGATTATCAAGGCAGTATTGATGTCGTTCGCTGCGGTCGGGATGACCGTCATGGCCCTTTCATATTTTGGCTTTAATCCAGTGAACCTTCTCGCGTCCGCCGGTGCACAGCACGGTGCTGCGGTCCTATCGCCGGGGCGGTTGATTTCAAACCCGCTGGACGCTGTATCGGTTGCCCTCGCACTTGCCTTGGGCGTGGCAAGTTTGCCCCATGTGCTCATGCGGTTCTTCACAGTCCCGGATGGGCGCGCCGCGCGCAAGTCTCTCGTCTACGCGACGACGATCATCAGCGTGTTTCTCATGTTGACGTTTATTCTCGGCTTTGCGGCAATGCAACTGGTGGGCGCGACCGCAATACGGGCCATGGACAAGGGGGGCAATATGGCTATACCGCTACTCGCCGAGAAGCTCGGCGGCGTCTCGTTCCTCGGCTTTGTCTCGGCGGTATCGTTTGCAACGATTCTGGCGGTCGTGTCGGGTTTGCTAATTACCGGGGCGACAGCAGTCGCCCATGATCTCTACGGTACGGTTGTCAGGAAGGGCCGCAGCACTCAGCGGGAAACCCTGCTGGTGGCACGTGTTTCTACCGTCTTACTTGCACTTGTCGCCATTGTGCTTGGTCTCGTACTGAGAGGCCAGAATGTGGCTTTCCTTGTCGGGCTCGCGACTGCGGTAGCGGCCGCTGCAAATTTCCCGGCGATCTTTCTGGCGATCTACTGGAAGCGCTACACGGCTGCGGGAGCTGTGTGCGGCATGCTGGTCGGCCTCGTGGCAAGCCTGCTATTTATCTATTTCTCGCCAACCATCCAGGTGGATGTGCTGAAGCACGCCACCGCACCTTTTGCAATGCGTAATCCGGCCCTCGTCTGCGTGCCGCTAAGTTTCCTGGTCAGTGTCGTTGTTTCGCTTATGACCCAGCATCAGAACGACCACGAGCGGTATGAAGAAATCGAAGAGCGCGTCCTTCTCGGTATCCGGGAGGCGTGAATGACAATTGACTCGATCGCATACGGAAAACGTGCCCGGCTAGGCGTGCTGTTGCCCTCGGGCAATATCGCGGCTGAAGCGGAACTCCGGGCAATTCTGCCCTATGACGTAGGTATCCACGTAACGCGGCTACCGCTCAAAGGTAGCAGCCGCGAAGAGTTGCTCGGGATGACAGAGGGGGTCGAGCACGCGGCGGCGTTGCTGGCTGACACGGAGCCGTCACTGATTGTATTCCATTGCACAGCTGTTTCCACCTGGGACCCAGCCATGGATAGCAGGCTGTGTCAGCGTATTGGCACTTGTACAGCAACGCAGGCGGCGACTACCGCACAAGCGATCATTAACGCGTTGCGTGCTCTGAATGCGAAAAAGGTGGTGCTGATTACGCCCTACGTGGATGAAATTAACGAGCGGGAAGTGCGGTTTCTCTCTCATTTCGGCATCGAGACTTTGTCAGTTCAGGCATTGGGTTTTTCCCATCCGCAGGAAATGTATGCCGTCGCGCCTGGCACATGGCTGGACTTGGCCATCAATGCGAAGCACGAGGATGCGGATGCATATTTCATCAGCTGTACAGCGATTCGTACGCTACCCGTTATTGCAGAAATTGAGCGGGTTCTCGCGCGACCTGTGATTACCAGCAACCAGGTAATGGCCTGGTACGCGCTGCGTCTATGTGGCATAGGCGACGGCCATGTTCGCGCGGGCCAGTTGTTTTCCTTATGACCGCATTCTGAGCGATCTCTCATCGGCAGACTCAGGATATTTACCCAGCTTTTTGAGGAGGACACATCATGTCAGCAGCAGTTTCAGGTGTGGAGTTTGCACCCATTGCCAATAGCGCGAAGGAATGGAGGGAGGCGATGGCGGAAATGGCCAAACGCAAGACGCCAAGCTTTTTCCATATCCGTGCAAAGCTTCCGCGGCAAGGGCGGACAAATCAGGTGCTGGGAGCTTCTCCGTACATGAACGTGGTTCTTAAGACCTATGCGAGCGGCGGCGAGAACGAAATTCACGCCCACACAAACGAAGATCACGTCTTCGTCGTGCTGCAGGGAGGTGCGACATTCTTTGGACCCCGTGGGGAAACAAAGCGTGTTGGGCGTAACGACTGCGTGCTCGTACCGGCAGGTGCTCTCTATTCGTTTCACGCCGACGAGGATGAGCCTCTTGTGATGCTGCGTGTAGGTGCAGCTATCGACCCTGAGTCGGACGTTCTCGCGCGAATCGATGAACACGGGCAGCCGTTCGATGGCTATTCGGAAAAAAACAAGGAGGTATCCGTCATTCTCGACGAGTCGCGAATTTTCGATTAGTGCGCAGGAAACAACCTTGTTCCTGTTGCATCCTGTCACCCGCAGTCTGCCTGCGGGTGCATTCCATGGAGACACCGCCAATGATTGAGCTTTGCCAGCCGCCGGATCCTTCGCCGCGCACGCCGGTACTGAAATGCCCCCCGGGAGCCACGGACTGCCATGTACATGTATATGGCCCTGTGGCCCGGTATCCAGTGGCGAGCACACGTGCGTTTGACGTTCCGGACGCGCTCCCGTCGACACTGAATGAACTCCTCGACACGTTGGGAATTGATCGAGTGGTCTTGGTTCAGCCCAGTGGGTACGGCACGGATAACCGGCGGCATCTTGATGCCTTGTCTGAGGCCGGGCGTCCGGCGCGAATGATCGCTTCGCTTAGAGCCGACGTCAGTGATGCGGAACTCGAGCGTCTAAACAGCGCAGGTGTAAGGGGAATACGCTACACAATCGGTCATGCGGGAGCCGCTCCGCTTGAGGAAATGCCCGAAATGGCTAGACGCATTGCCTCGCTGGGATGGCACGTCCAGCTGCACGTAATGAGTGATTGCGGACGCGACCCGTTGGCGGAAATGCAAGGCGCGCTTAGTTCGCTCCCGGTCGACGTGGTACTCGATCATGTCGGGTCGGTTCGACCGTCTGGAGGTATCAATCAGCCGACCTTCAAGGCGCTGCTTGGGTTGCTTGAGACCGGGCGTTGCTGGGTAAAACTCTCTGCGGCATATCGGGTAGCCGAGGCTCCGCCCTACGCGGAAATGAAGCCGTTTGTCGATGCAATGCTGGAGGTTAATCCGGACCGTCTGCTTTGGGGAAGCGACTGGCCGCACGTCGCGTTCAAAGGTAAGATGCCCAATACCGCCGACCTCCTTGATCAGATGTTGACGTGGGTGCCAGATGAATTGATGCGCACGCGGATTCTTGTCGAAAACCCGGCGCGCCTCTATGGGTTCGAAGAGGCTGCACGGTAATCCGCTAAGGCTTGGTCTACGGACGCCGCCAACCACGCGATTTACAGAAACCAGTGGAACCTATGACGGTGTTACCCGCACAGAGAAGGTGCTGATTTATTGAGCGGAAGTGCTGCCTTGCAGGATACGGATGGGGGAAGTCTTGCTGCCGCTATTGATGTTGTGAATATTGCATCTTTCCCCATCGAACGGACGTGGCGGCCACCGGCCATCGACAAAGTGGAATGATACGGTCGGGAGGTTCGGCTGGGTGACATCAGATCGGGGCATATCCGGAATCGTAGAGCCCCGTGATTGGACCAGTACGTTCAGTCGGCACTGTCTGCGTCTTCCTAAATCGTTGTCGACCATGGCATCTCAGGCTTATATGTCGCTCGCGCATTGGACCGTGAAGGTCATCGGAATAGGCGTCGAGGCCCCGAATTTTTCGGGAGGCGAGGTCGCCGCGTTCAGCGAATCCAGCAACGTCGTAAAGGACCGGGCGCAATGATCCATGCCCCTGCGGCTCGGGCAATAAGTTCAAGAAGTGTCACGGGCGATAGCGCTACTCGTCGCACCGACTGCTACGAGGCGCCTTCGCGGCCTCGTCACGGATGTGACCGGCCGATCTAATGGGGCGAATTCGACAACTCGGATGTTGCTGATGGGATGAAATCGGCCTTAGTGGGTTGAGGCAAAGCCGGCACAGAAGAGCTGGCGGGCCAGCCGGAATAGGCGACAGTGGCAATCCCTTTTTTGTCGGCCATGCGATCAAATAATTTCGGTACAAGCCCGGTACACCCATAACGTTCGCCGTCGTCCTGAAAATTACGCTAACTTATTGACACGTAAATACTTTTCGATGTTTCTGCTTACGGTTGCCTTCCCTTGATTTTCCTGGGCATCGACAGTTAGCTGCAAACTCATAATCCCTTGGTCGCTGGTTCGAACCCAGCACGGCCTACCAAAGAAGTAAAAAAGCCCCTGACGGTGACGTCAGGGGCTTTTTGTTTTGCGCGATGTCACTGCGATGCGCCCGCGGCGTAATCCCGGAAGATCCTACAGGGACAGGGACAGGGACAGTGACCGGTGGCGAAGGCATAGTTCTACGTGCCGACGTTCAATGCACGTATCGCACTACAACCTACCCCTCCATATCTGATCGTGCGCGAACGTCAAGCATGTAGCCTTCTCCGCGTATCGTCCGTAGCAACCTTGGCTCCTTGATGTCCTCTCGCAACTTTTGCCGCAGCCTTGATATCTGTACGTCGATGCTGCGATCAAATGCATCGATCGACTTCCCTCGGGCCGTATCCATCAAATACTCACGACTCAGCACGCGCCCGGGTGCGGAAAGAAATGCGTTCAGCAGTCTGAATTCCGCGTTCGAGAGCGGAATGACGGTGTTGTCGGGCGCAATGAGATGGCGACCGATCAAACTCAGGCGCCATCCCGCGAATCGCCGCTCGTCCTTTGGCTCAGGTGTCGACCTCGTTTGCGCTCGGGTACGACGAAGAATGGTTTGAATTCGTGCCACCAACTCGCGCGGCTCAAACGGCTTTACGACATAGTCATCGGCACCGAGTTCGAGGCCAACAATTCGGTCGGTCATTTCGCCGCGCGCGGTGAGCATGATGATGGGAATTTCCGACGACGTGCGCAATTCTCTGCATAGCGTAAGGCCGTCGCTGTCCGGAAGCATCAAATCGAGTACGACGATGTCGATATCGTTGTGCTCGAGCACGTCGTGCATCTCCTCGCCGCTGGCGGCCTGCATACAGGTCATGCCAAAGCCGGCAAGGCACTCGCAAAGCAGACTACGTATCTGTGCATCGTCGTCGACTACAAGTACGCGCGTTGCCATGGTCATGTTCCTCTCTTGGTCTCTCGCCAGGTCGAATCGAATCCCCCGATTTCCGGATTATCCGCGACAAACGTGCCGACAATCTTGCGCAATTGTTGCAGTCTCGAAACATTCAGTGCCCGTGCACCGCATCTCCTATGTATCAAACCCGATACAAAGTCGAGATGAAACAGAAATACCCGAGCCGTAACGTGACTCCACACAAGACATATGCAAGCAGGAGCCACGTAGTCCATGAATTACGCCCAACCCAAACCGCCCGCGCGGCGACTGCTCGGAATCGGCGTTGCACTGCTCGTGCACGCAGTCATTCTGTATGCCTTGCTCAGTGGGCTGGCAACCCGTGTCGCGACGATCATCCAGGCACCCATTGAGACACGAATCATCGAGGAGATCAAACCTCCCCCCCCTCCGCCACCGCCCCCTCCGGTAAAGAAGATCGCGCCGCCTCCACGCCCCGTGGTCCAACCGAAGGCTTACGTGCCGCCGCCTGAAGTTCAGGTACCGGCAGCGCCACAACCCAATGCGATTGCCGTTCAATCCGACAAGCCCGTCGCCACGACACCGGTGGCGCCACCTGCGCCTCCCGTAAGCAAGCCGGTGGCGGGCAACGTCGGCGTCGTTTGCCCGAACTCCGCGCAAGTCCGGGCCGCCATCCGGTACCCGCGCGAAGCGCTTCGCGACAACATCACGGGCAACGTGCTCGTCGAGTTTGTTGTCGGGACCGACGGGCAGATCAAACAGCTTCGTGTCGCCCGATCGGCTGCCCCGGCGCTGGACCGAGCGGCTGAGAACGCGGTCCGGCAGTTTCATTGCGTCGCGCAGGGCCAGGAGGTACGCGTTCAGGTTCCGTTCGATTTTCAACTCAATTGAGGCTGTCCTCGGCAGCCCATATGCAACCCTGCATTCACGTCAAGGAGACGATCATGTTTCAGTTCCAATCTCGTGCCAAAACGCGTGCGCGCGGCTCGGCGGTCTCGATGGCCGTCGTATCGATGATCGCGGCGTTCCCCTCGCTCAACGCCCATGCGGCCTCGACGGTGACCAACCCGTACGGGCTGCAAGCCCTGTGGGAAGGCGGCGATATGATCGCTCGCGGAACCCTGCTCATTCTCGTGGTCATGTCCATGGGGAGTTGGTACATCATCGTCGCCAAACTGCTCGAACAGGCGAAGGTCCTGCGTCGGGCGCGCGCCGCGGAAACGAAGTTCTGGAACGCCGCTTCCCTGTCCGAAGGCGTCCGGTCACTCGATGTGGAAAGCCCGTTTCGCTACATTGCCGAAACCGGACTATCGGCCCGTGATCATCACAAGGGGGCAATGCTTGACCAGGCCGATTTGAATACCTGGGTCGCGAGCGCCATCGAACGTGCCATGACCGGCGTATCGAATCGGCTCCAGGATGGGTTGTCCTTCTTGGGTACCGTCGGTTCGACGGCCCCCTTCGTCGGACTTTTCGGTACCGTTTGGGGCATTTATCACGCGCTTACCGCCATCGGTATCGCTGGGCAAGCGTCCATCGACAAGGTTGCAGGGCCTGTGGGCGAGGCGTTGATCATGACGGCCATCGGCCTGGCCGTCGCCGTGCCCGCCGTGCTCGGATACAACTGGCTTGTCCGTCGCAACAAGGCCGTCATGGAGCGCGTGCGTGATTTCGGAAGTGAACTGCACAACGTGCTGCTCACCGGAAAAACGACAGCGTCCGCCGTCGTGGCGACCCGCACCTCGCAAGTCGCTCGCGTGGGGTGATGCCATGGCAATGACCGTACCTGGCGGGAGTGGCGGGGCAGAGCACGACGAGGTCATGGCGACCATCAACACGACGCCGCTGGTCGACGTGATGCTGGTCCTACTCATCATCTTCCTGATCACCATTCCTGTGGTCTCGCACACCGTTCCCGTCACTCTGCCGAAGGAAGCGGTTCAACCCCTGCAGACCACGCCTCAGAACGTTGTCCTCGCCGTCACGCGAGACGGTGAGGTCTATTGGGACGAGCGACGCATTCCCGATGCGTCAACGTTGCTGGAGAAACTCAAGACGGTCGCCGTATTGACACCCCAACCCGAAGTGCAGATTCGCGGCGACCTCGATGCTCGCTACGCCGCGATCGGACGCGTTGTCCTGGCATGCCAGCGTGCAGGCATCGCCAAGGTCGACTTCATTACGGAAGCGCCACCGCGCCAATAGCGCTCGACGCGCACCACATCAGGAGACTGCCATGGCAATGACCATGCCATCGGGCGCTGGCGAGAACAGCGACATTTTGGTGGAGATCAACACGACACCACTCATCGACGTCATGTTGGTGCTTCTGATCATGTTGATTCTCACCATCCCGATCCAGACGCATGCCGTAAAACTCGACATGCCCACGCCCTCCAACGCCGCCCCCACGATCCCGCCGCTCGTCGTGCAGATCGACGTCGATGCGAGCGGTGTCGTCGCATGGAACGGCTTGCCGCTCAGCGACCGTGGTCAATTGGAAACCCATCTCACCGAAGCCGCGACGTCAACGCCGCCGACGGAGCTGCACCTGCGTGCCGACGCGCAAGCCCCCTATCGGTCGGTCGCCATGGTCATGGCGTCCGCGCAACGGCTGGGGGTGACACGCATTGGACTGGTTGGCAACGAGCGCTTCGCAAAATGACACCTTGTCTCCCTGCCAGTGTCCTCGCGCGCTGACGCACTAAAACTGGACTTCCAATGTTCGATTCGAATACCGAAATTCCGCCGTATGCAACGACGGCACGCCGCGAAGGATATGCGCGTGTCGGGGCGTGGCTAGGGCTTTTGGCCCTCGTCATCGTGACCTTCTTCGCCAACGTTGATCGCCAGATGCTGGTGCTGTTGGCCGAACTCATCCGCACAGAGTTCGGCCTTGCCGACATTCAGGTGGGGCTTTTGCAAGGTGCCGGTATCGCGCTGTTTGCCGGTGCGGCGGCCATACCGATCGGATGGCTCGCGGACCGAGTGGACCGCCGTGTCATTCTGGCGCTTTGCATCCTTCTCTGGAGCGCCGCGACTGCCGCTTGCGGTTTGGCGACCGGATTCTGGACACTCTTCATCGCATCGATCGGCCTGGGCATCGGCGAAGCGGGACTCATGCCGATTATCTACGGCTTGCTTCCCGACCTTTTCCCCGCACGTCAGCGCATCCTCGCCAACTCCGTCTTTGCCCTGGTCAATCTATTGAGCGCCGGTGCAGGCATGGCACTTGGCGGGTTGCTGATCCAGGGGATCGACACGATGCATGGCGCATTACCGTTCCATCTGGGAAGCGTGTCCACGTGGCGTATTGCATTCTTCGCCGTCGCGGTACCTGCGCCGTTGCTGGTGCTGATCGTCGCGCTGATCCGACCGCGCTACGCGCATTCGGACATCAAGGGCGCGACGGACAACGCGCTGGCACCCGGACTCGCGGCTCGGGAATACTTCCGCCGGGAGATGCCGATGATGATCCGCTTCTTTGGTGCGATCGCATTGGTCAACATGGCCTTCGCGGGCATTACGAGCTGGATGCCGGTCGTTGCCGTCCGCTTCTTTGGCGCAACGCCGGCAACGGCCGGCGCCGGACTGGGCGGCGCCGCGATGATCGGTAGCGTCATCGGATGCTTTCTCGGCTGGCTGCTCGCTCGCCGCCTTGGCACACGACTCGGCGTGCTCGCCCCGCTGCGCGTATGCGAGTGGGGCGCCCTCGGGGCCTGCGTCGTCAGCCTCGGCTATTTGATCGCGCCATCCGTGTCGTATGTCTACGTCCTGTTCGGCGCCCAGTTCATGTGCGTCGTGGCGGGCATGATCATGTTTCCCGGCTTGATGCAGAGCATTTGCCCGCCGTATCTGCGATCGAGAGTGGCGGCCATCGGGGTCCTGGCAACGGTGCTGATGCAGTCCGGCAGTCCTGTGGCCATCGGCCTGATATCGGATCACCTGCACCGCACCGCCTCTGGTCTGATATGGGCCATCGTTGCCGTGGCGCTGTCCGGATTCATCGTGGCCTGTCTCCTAATGCGCAGTGCGGCCAATGCCGTACGCCTTGCCATCGAACGCTACGCCTGAGATCAAATGACAATTCCCTGCACGCTTTCCGTTCTCATCGAACGGTGGCCGTTGGCCACCCCCTTTCACATCTCGGGTCACACCGTTGAAGCGGCCCGCGTTCTGGTCGTATCGTTGAGGTCCGGTCAGCACGAAGGTCGGGGAGAGGCCGCCGGCGTCTACTACCGGGCAGAAACGCCGGACAGTATGGCCGAGCAGCTTGCCGCCGTGCGTCCCGACATCGAGCGCGGCATCTCCCGGGAGGACCTCATCGAGCTGATGCCGGCAGGCGGTGCAAGAAATGCCGTCGATGCGGCGCTATGGTCTCTGGCCGCTCAGTGTTCCGGCATGACGGTCGCGCGATTGGCCGGACGCTCACGCCTGCGCCCGCTGCGGACCTCATTCACGGTCGGTGTGGATACAGCGCGAGCCATGGCCGAGGCGGCCCGCGGTTACGAGGGCGCCGTTGCATTGAAGATCAAACTGGACGGTAGCCCGCTCGACGCAGATCGACTCCTCGCGATTCGAGCGGCTTGCCCTGGCGTCGAACTGTCTGTCGACGCCAATCAGGGATGGACACAAGCCCACATGATGCAAATGCTGCCGGTCATGCAGCGAGTTGGCGTCGACCTGCTCGAACAACCCTTGCCGGTCGGCGAGGACGAATGCCTTGAATCGATGCAGTACCCGATTCGCATGGCCGCGGATGAATCGTTTCAGGATCTGGACGATCTTGCCACCGTCGCGCGCAGGTATGACGTTGTCAACGTCAAGCTCGACAAATGCGGTGGACTCACGCGAGCGCTTTCGCTGGTTACGCCCATTCGAGACCTCGGACTCTCGGTAATGGTTGGATGCATGCCCTGCACCTCGCTCGGCGTCGCCCCGGCCTACCTTCTGGGGCAGTTGTGTGACCGGGTCGATCTCGATGGGCCCTGCTTTCTGGCAGAAGATCGCACGCCCGCGTTCCAATACCGGAATGGGTATCTGCTAAGCCCCGATAGCCACTGGGGCCGCGAGGATGCGCAGCATGAGAAAAATTGATTCAGGCGGATATGCCGTGTCGACTCGGGAGCGATTTGACGGCGAAGCGCTGACGGCGCTGTTTGATCCGTTCAACCAAAGCGATGCGCCGGGCGTCGTCGTTGCCGCCGCGATTGACGGCGAGGTCGTGTTACGCCGTGCGTTCGGCATCGCGAACACGGGATTAGGGGTTGGATTGGATGTGCGAACCCGGCTGCGTATCGGATCGACGACCAAGCACATGACGTGCCTCGCCGCCTTGCTGCTCCAGGAAGCGAATGCGCTGGACATTGATGCACCGATCCGCCGCTATTTACCGGAACTGACAGGTATCGCTGGCGAGCCGTCCCTGCGCTCGCTCATGTTTCACACAAGCGGACAGCGTTGCGCGCTCGACATCTCGCTTCTCACCAACGGATTGGCGGCGCCGCAGGCCGGCTACATGCTTGACATTCAGCGCCGGCAGACAAGTGTCAACTTTCCAGCGGGCGAGCGGATGATGTACTGCAACGGCGGATATCACCTGATTTCGTTGGCGATTGAGCGTATCAGCGCGCAATCGTTCGCATCGTTCCTCGCTTCCGAAATCTTCGCACCGTTGGGCATGAACGATACGTTCTGCCTGTCCGACGATTTTCAGCTCCAAAGCCATATGGCCGCTAGCCACGTCAAAACCGGCGAACGATCTTACAACCGGGGAATATTTCCTTTGCGTGAGATTCTTGGCGAAGGCAGCGTCGTCTCGTGCGTGGACGACATGCTCAAATGGTGCGCCCATTTGCGCGGGGAAAAATTGGTGGGAAGCCGCGCCACTTGGGAAATGATGTTCTCGTCGCCAACGTTCTCCAGCGGCCTGCGCAGCGATTACATGATGGGATTGAAGCGCACGCAATATCGCGGGTGCGAACTGGTCCATCACGCAGGCGGTGTCGTCGGGGGAACATGCCAAATGCTGTGCGTTCCCGAGCACGGCGTCGATGTCGTTCTGCTTAGTAATGGAGCCGTCTCAGCGCCGACTACGCTCTCACTTCGCATACTGGATGTCTTGTTGGCCGACGAGATGAAGGGCGACGCCGCTCCGAAACCTGCCAGAATGGTTCCCGCACTCGGACGAGGCGGGACCTATCGCGAAGCGAGCGGGGACACCGTGTACGACATCACCGAGCGCGACGGAATCATGACGCTCAGCGGTCCGCTGGAACCGAGCGCTCCCACGCTATATGAACGCGATTCCACCGAAACCGATACGGGCGAATTTGCACTGGAGTCGAGCGGTGACGGCACATTCCTGTTCCACTGGGAACCCGCGATCGACCCGGACGAAGTAGGGCAGTTGTGCATCTCTCATTGCGGCCACGCGACACCCTATCGCCGCGTCGAGATGCCAGCGTCGGTGAGCATCGAGGACATCGACGTCCTAAGCGGCGCCTACGCCAGCGAAGAAGCAGATGCTCGCGCTACGCTACGCCGTTCGGAGGCGGGACAAGCTGTTCGCGGCGACGCTTGCGCGATCATGTCACTCGAGATCGTGGGCAGAGCGGGCAAATGCCATTACGACGTCTTTCCCGTGGACATCGATCTCTTCCGCTTTTCGCCACGAGGGCCGAACGCCATCACAGGGGGAACGATTTCTATCGTCAGGCGCCCAGGCACTCGGAATGTCGACGGATTTTCGATCAATACCCCCCGGACGCGAAACCTTCTATTCGCGAAATCCTGAGCGTAAGCGTCGCCCCGCCCGCCACGCATCGGCAGGCGGCGGGAACTCACGTTTAGAGTTCCCGCCGCACGGCGACGTTATCCGATACGAGAGAACTGCAGGGCCCGCGTGCGGGACGTGTAGAGGGAAAAAGCGGTAGCCTTGTCCTCGCGACGCTCAACAAGCGCAGTGCCCGAAGATAATGCCGAGGCATCGGCAGGCTCGAAGGTCCAGGCATCCCGGGTTAGCGGACTCAGGCGATAACGCGCACCTCCCGCAGCGCCACGAATGGACAGCGTCAGAAGCCCATCCTCAATCGAGACGACGGCATGCGCGTCGGCATCGTGGCTGAAGTATTGACCACAGAGCCCTTCCATCTCCAACCCAACCGGTGGGGCACCTTCATGGCGGCTCAGTGTGACGGCACATCCGCATTCGATGTAATCGATTGCCGTCACTTCGCCCGACGCCGCACGTGCATGGGGTATCACGCGAGTCTGCGCGCCTGCACCGTCTTCGATACAGTACCCACTCTCGAGCGCGATTAGCGGCTGAGGAGGATGTTGCTGGTTGTGCGTTACTGCGTGCAGACGCCCGTCCTGCTCAACGATATCCACCAACTGAAGGGGGGCGACGGACAGATACCTCCCGAGCAACCCGGGATTCTCCGAAGCCAGTTGCGCTACCGGTCGGGGCGACCCAAGCAATTCATCACCAAGGACGATATCCACAATCTCGGTCGCAAGCGCCGTGGGATCGACCGGTGCGCCGTTGCTCATCAGAATGATATCCAATGCGTGCGAGGGAACCGTCAGCATCTGGCATGTTCCGCCGAAAACGCCGCCCGCGTGATGAATGGTTTCGACATTACGATACCGTGAACGCATCAACCCCAGGGCGTAGACGCCGACTTCCCCGCTCGAATATTGAGGCATCGTCAGCATTTCACGCCACGTTTCGGGACTTCCCAGTTTGACCGGATGACGAAGATGGCCGGCCCACTTCAACATATCGTCGATCGTGGAAACGATACCGCCTTCGCCCAAGACATCGACGGTCGGAAACAACCCACGGATATACCCGCCAGCGCCGTCGGGAACATGCTGTGTGGCCATGCGCGGCCGGATTCGCAAGTCGTCGCTGACGGATTCGGTGTCGTTCATGCCCATGACGCGGAAGATCCGCTGCTCAAGAAACTGCTCGAACGACGTGCCGCTCACGCGCGCGATGATATGCGACAGCAGCTGATATCCACCGTTGCAATAGAGCATGCGCTCCCCGGGGGGGAAATTGACGTCTCGTTGCCGTAGCTCGACCGCCAGCGGCACGCCCGGCCCAATCATGGAAACGCCTTGCGTGATCACCGACAAATCCAGATAACAGCGATAGCCGCTGGTGTGCGTCATCAACTGGCGCAGCGTGGGTTCACCCGCCAACTCGGGCAGTTCCGGCATATACGTGCGAACACCCGCATCGATATCCAACTTGCCGTCCTCGGCAAGAAGCAGGGCGGCAAGGCAAGTGAAATGCTTGCTGGTCGAGCCAATCCGCATCCGGGTCGCCGGCGTGTTGGCGACGCCATGTTCGAGGCTCGTCATGCCGAACCCCTTGCGGTACAGTGCCCGTCCTTCACGGGCGACCCCGACCACGAGGCCCGGCGCGTCGCTCCGATTGAACCGCGCCAGATGCGCGTCGAGGCGAGCGTGCAAGTCTTTCTGCTGCAAAGTCATTTGAAGTTCTCCAATAGTCACTAACGCGTATCAGAACGGAACGGTGAGCACCGCGCCGATCGTGCGCGGCCGTTCCACGCTGACCAGTGCCGGCCCGCCAAGCGGCATCAACGCAGTCCCCGCGGCCAGAAGGGCGCGGCGGTCAAACAGATTGCGCACGTAGAAGTTCAGACTCGCCTTGCCGAAGTCGATCCCCGCCAGGAGGTCGGTCACTGCATAGCCAGGGAGCGGATAATCCGGCCGTCCGTTGCTGGTGCCGAACCCTGCGTGGCGACGGCCGACGAATCGTTGCGCAATACCCACGTATGAGGCATACGTGCCGAGCGAAAAGTGGTACGTCCCAGTTAGCGTGGCCGAGAACTTCGCGGAGTTCGGCAGGGGATCACCCGATTGCGTCCCGGTGGCAGCATTTCCCTGCGTCAACTTGGCGTCGATGTAGGAAAACCCCGCGCCAAAATCCCAATGCCGATCGGGACGGAAGCTACTTGCCAACTCGAACCCTTTGATGCGCGCGTCCCCCGCATTGATCACCTGATTGACACCTTCCAGAGCGCCAAGCTGCTGGATGTTTTTCCACTCGATGTCATAGGCGGTTGCAGACAACGAAAGCCGCTTATCGAACAAATCTGCCTTGTAGCCTGCCTCATAGGTCCAAAGCGTATCGGGCTGAAACGTCGCACTCCCATTGCCGGGGCGCCCCGTGATGGGACTGACGAGCAGCGCGTTCGGCCCGCCCGGTCGATAGCCGCTTGCCGCGCGGACGTAGACGTTGCTGTTATCGGTCAATCCATAGCTGGCGGTCAGCATGTAGGTCTTGCTGGTATCGGACGACGGTGCGGAAATCGATTGAGGCGGTCCGCCCAGAAGGCCCGATGTGCTTTGGTTGTAACTCTGTTGGTTGTGGGCGATGCGAATACCGCCCGTGAGCGCCAGACGCTGTGTCACGTGATAGGTCAGATCTCCATATGCGGCGTATTCGGTATAGGTGCTGGGCGCCGTCAGTGCAGAGAGCGAAGGCGTGGTCCCGTCGGCAAATGCACCCACAATGCCCTGATCCGCCTCACTGCGCTCTCGGGTAAAGAAAAGCCCCCCGAGCCATTCAAGACGGCGGTTCGCGGGTGACGTCATGCGAAATTCCTGCGTCACCTTGTTCGTTGTCGCCAGGTTCATCGCGACAACCGAGTTCAGATTGAGCCCTTGCGCGGCCAGCGCCGGCACGTAGACCACTGACAGATCCTGAGGCTGGTCTGTCTTCACCGACTGATACGATGTGATCGAGTTGAAGCGCGACCATCCGAAGTCGTACTCCAAGCCGAGCGAGTAAAGTTCGACGTTTTGATGGAACGGTTCCGGCGCATAAATTCGCGTTGTCAGATCGCCATCGACGGGTTGGCCGCTCTTGTCGTATGCAACGTAATTGGGGGCGTTTCGATTGATGTTTTGCGTGATCGCGCTCAGACGCACGGTGAACTGACTCGTCGGCGTCAAGAGCAACGACGCGCGCGCGCCGTAGGTATCGCCTCTGTCGATTCGGCTACCCGCCTGCGGTCCGATGGCATCGACGTAACCTGCGTCGTGTTGGCTGAAAGCCGAAACGCGCACGGCAGCCACATCGTTCTTGATGGGAATATTCAGAACCGCGCTGGCAGTATTGCCAATACCGCCGTGCTTGGTTGCCGACATTCCCGCGCTCGCCTGGCCGGAGAATTCCTCCGTATCCGGCTCGTTGGTGACGTACTTCAGCAATCCGCCCATCGCCCCTGCGCCGTATAGCGTGCCCTGCGGCCCACGCAGCACTTCGATGTGATTCAGATCGAGCAGGCTCATGTCCAGCGCGAACGTCGCGCCTTGCGAGAAGACCGTGCTCCCACCGAAGGCGACGTCATCGACATAGACACCCACGGTCGGACCGGTTTGCTCCCCGGTCGTCACGCCGCGCATGCTGATCTGTCCGGCGCCGCTTCCGCCTTGGGAATTGAGGTCCACCCCAGGTTCCGACGAAAGATAATCAGACATCGTTTTCGCGCCGCTCTTCTGCAATGCGTCAGCCGAAATGACATTGATCTGCATAGGCACTTCGCGCGCGGGTTCACGGCGACGTGTTGCGGTCACCACCACAGTGTTGAGTGTCGCGCCGTCTTTGCCTGACGCTGGCGTCATGGTTTGCGCGTTGCCGTTCGTTCCGGCATTAGTGTCAGCCGATGATTTGGCGCTCTCGGCCTCGGCACTCACCGCCGAAGCCGCACTGGGCAGTGCGACCGTTTGCGCATGTCCATAGGCTGACGCAAGCCCCAGCAGGGAACCCACCAACCAGGTGCCCCCGCTCGGCCTAAGCCTGAATCGGCGCATAGTGACTGCGGTTTGCCTGCGATGCTGTCTGATTGCCACTGTCGTCTCCTTCGAGATTTTCGCACGTCGGCCGTCACAATCGCCTTCGCGGTATGGATCGTGTAGCGAGGGATGTCCACGCTGATTCGAGTCTTAGCTCTGGCTTCAACGTTATTTGTGCGATATTTCTGGTTCATGTGGACTTTGTATCTCGCGTGAAACATAGACCCACCGGCCGTGGCTTTCCATTGCTGCACAATCCAGGTGAGCGGTGATCCCTCCCGGATGTTTCCGTCCTGAAACAATCTGTTGACGAAGCGGCTACATAGGCGCCGGATAATAGCGACCATGTTCGCGTTTTCTTTCACGGCACCCGCCGCAACCATCATGCAAAAGCCATCGTTCGATTCCGCGTTCTATCGGCTACTGTTTGTCATGCTCGTCATGGTGGCGCTGACACAGGCTGGCACCGCGATATTGATGTACACGGTGTACTCCGCAGCGGCGTTCAAGGCGCCCCCCGGCATGTCGACCGGACTGCAGTTGAGCATCGCCGCTGCCGTGCAGATTGTTCCGCTGCTCTTCTCTTCCTGGGTCGGTGCGCGAATGCTGTCGGTACCGTTCAAGTCGCTGGCCGCGGGGGCCGCAGCCTTGTCTCGCAATATGGACGCGCCACCGATCCCGGAAGCGGGCCCGATTGAAGCGCGGCAGGCGGCTCGTGTTTTCAACTCGATGCAGGCGGCCATACGGCGCCAGGTCAACGATCGCAATCGCTTCCTTGCCGCCGTCTCGCATGATCTGCGCACGCCGCTTACGCGAATGCGTCTGCGGCTACGGACGCTTGAGCCCTCGGAGTTCAGCGATCGATTGGTTGCCGATATCGACGAAATGACGCAGTTGCTCGACGCAACGCTCTCGTTTCTACGCAATGAGGCCGTGACCGAAGCGTTCAGTCCAATTGACATCGACGCGCTCATGGATGCCATCGCGGAAGACGCGATGGAGCGTGGGCAGAAGGTCTCCGTTCACGGGGCGATCGCGCCTATGCTTGCGCAGCCCTTGGCGTTGAAACGTTGCCTGACCAATCTGGTCGCCAATGCGATTCGCTATGGAAGCGAAGCGCATATTCAATTGGTCGATGGCGATGAGCAAGTGCAGATCAACATCGTCGATCGCGGGCCCGGCATCCCGGAACGAGATCTCGAACGGGTGCTGGAGCCGTTCTTTCGACTCGAACAATCCCGTAATCGGGAAACCGGTGGTACCGGACTCGGGCTGGCCATTGCAAACGATGTCGTCAAGCGACATGGAGGCACGTTGACATTGCTCAATGGCAGCGACGTTGGGCTGATTGCACGCGTCGTGTTGCCAAGGCGATAGCCGCGAGCGCTTCGCAGACAATGCACCCGCTTCTGTGTCAATGTGGATACACACTGCTCACAATCAGGCAACGAGGTCCAAATACAGTGTGAAGGACACGCTTCTTCACACATCTGGACTCACCATGAAGATTTTCGCGGCACAACTCGCTACAGAAACCAACACCTTCGCGCCGTGCCCCACCGGGTGGGGGGGATTTCAGGAAAATGGGATTTTCCGGGGCGACGCCAGCATTCGCGCGCCGGAAGGCGTGGGCTATCTGATGGCGGAACTTCGGCGACTCGCCCGTTCGGACGGAAACGAAATCGCCGAAGGGCTCAGCGCCGAGGCGCAGCCGTCGGGCCCCGTCATTCGAGAGGTCTATGAAACGCTGCGTGACGAGATCGTCGCCGGTGTGCGCGCAGCGCTACCGCTCGACGCTGTCGTCCTCATGCTCCACGGTGCCATGGTGGCGCAGAATCATGACGACTGCGAAGGCGACCTGCTCGCGTGCATTCGTGAAGTTGTCGGCCCCGAGGTACCGATTGCCGCGACGCTTGATCCGCATTGCCACTTCACTGAGCTGATGCAGTGCGCGGCCAACATTCTTATCGCCTATAAAGAGTATCCGCATACCGATGCGGTCGACCGATTGCGTGAAGTCTATCGACTTGTCACACAAGCCGCCGAGGGGGAGGTCACCCCGGTAACCGCCGTGCACGATTGCCGGATGGTGGGCGCTTGGCACACCACATCGGAACCCATGGCCGGCTTTGTGCGACGAATGCAGTCGTTCGAGGGGCGCGACGGCATTCTCTCCGTGTCGCTGGGCCATGGATTCCCCTGGGGCGATGTCCCCGAGGCCGGCGCAAAGCTTTGGGTGATTGCGGACGGTGACCCGGCGCGCGCCGGTGCGTTGGCGAAGCAACTCGGGAGTGAATTCTGGGCAATGCGACATGACGTCCAGCCCAAATGGTATGACCTGGATCAAGGGCTCGACGCCGCCTTGGCCGTCGGCCTCGGTCCGGTCGTCCTGGCAGATGTTGCCGACAACCCCGGTGGTGGCGCCCCTGGCGATAGCACCTTCATCCTTCGGCGAGTCGTCGAGCGATGCATTCCGGATGTTGCCCTGGGTTGCTTGTGGGATTTGGGGGCCATTCAAATCTGCGCGGACGCCGGCGTCGGCGCCACGCTGGATCTTCGCGTCGGTGGCAAATGCGGTGCCGCTTCAGGCGACCCCATTGACCTGCGCGTCACCGTTCGAGCCGTGCATGATACGCATTCCCAGAGCCTTGGCGGCATGTCGATTCCACTGGGCCGTTCGGTCTGGGTTGAAGGGCCAAACGGATTGGACATCGTGCTCGTTTCCGTACGAACCCAAGTCATTGGTGTGGACGCATTCACCGGCATAGGCGTTGCGATGGACGCGAAGCGACTTGTGATCGTGAAGTCGACACAGCACTTCCATGCCGAATTTGCCCCCCGGGCAAAAGCGATTCTTCACGTTGCAGCCCCTGGCGCACTGACCCCCGATTTCGCAAAACTCCCCTATCGACGCCGTAGCCTCGAGTACTGGCCTCGCGTCGAAAATCCGTTCGTCTGATCGGGTGGCGCCGCGACGCCACAGATCAATCCAATCGATCACGCGTAGGTTGACCCAATATTTTGCCGGGAATCGCCAAAACTCCGGCAAAGTTTGCCCTTCTTCTGGAAGGGCTTTTTTTCGACTGATGTGCCGCCTGGCGGCACATCTCGAGTGGGGCGGCGAAGCGATACCGAGTCAGAAGCGATCGGCACGAAATGGAGAAGGGTCGACCAACGTCGGCGCGCCAGTGAGCATCTCGGCAATCAGACGCCCGGTCACGGGGCCGAGCGTCAGACCGTGATGCGCGTGACCGAAGGCGAACCAAAGATCCCGATGCCGGGGGGCCGGGCCGATGATCGGCAGCATATCGGGCGTGCACGGTCGACAACCCATCCATGGCTCGGATTCAACCGCTTTTCCCAGCGGGAACAGCCGTCTCGCCAGAGGTTCAACGGCCGCAAGCTGAACGGGCGTCCGCGGTGCATCGCGTAACGCAAGTTCGACGCCCGTTGTCAGACGAATTCCCTGGTTCATCGGTGCCAGCAAAAAGCCGCTCTCGGCATCCAATACCGGTTGATTCAGTTTTGTACCGATGTCGGGCAGGAAGTGCCGGTGATAGCCGCGCTTGACCGCCAGCGGCAGCCGGTAACCCAGCGCACGCGTAATCGTGTCGGACCAAGGCCCCATGGCCACAACGGCGTGCCGACCTTCGATTTCCCCCTCGAGGGTCTGTACGCGCCAATGGGGCTTCAACGTGGTCGCATCACCGCGCATGATCTGCCCACCTATCGATGTGAAGTACTGCGCGTAGCGGGCAACCAATTCGCCGGGATCGCGAATCGAACTCGAAGCCGTATGGCGAATGGCGCCGATGAGCGTTGCCGAGAGCGACGGCTCATCCTTCTGAAGTTGCGCTGCATCGAGTCGCTCAAACGGTACGCCGTACTCACGTTGCCAGCGCTCGACATCGAGAAGCGCTGCGTCGAACGCATCACGCCGATGGAAGACCTTTAGCCACCCGCCTTCGCGTAGCAGATCATCCGCACCTGCACGTTTGATGAGTGCCTGGTGCTCGGTCAAGCAATGCTCGATCAGTGTGCTGTATTGACGGGCGATGCGGGCATGGCGTTGCGGCGCGGAGTGATGCCAATATCGTGCGAGAAATGGGGCGATGCTCGGCAGCGCCGACGGGTGATAGCGCACATCCGTGGATTGATTCCGCGCATAGTGAAGCAGCGTTCCGATGTCGCGAGGAAACGCGTACGGATACACGCCTTCACGCTGTATCAATCCGGCGTTGCCAAATGACGTTTCCCGACCGGGCGTGCTGCGGTCGACGAGCGCGGTCGAAAGGCCACGACTCTGCAAATGGATAGCCGTCGAGACGCCGACGATCCCGGCGCCGAGTACGAGAACATCGAATTTCATGATGGAGACACTGTCGTTATCCCATTGCTGTGGCTAGCCGCGTGGTCGCGTCGCAATGCCACAGTGGACGGTTTGAATAGGTCGACCGATTCGCAATGGCGTCGTGAACGCCAAATCGTGGATGTCGCCTGGCAAATGTCGCACGGCCTAGGCCAACGCCGTCACGGCAACTTCCACGTCGAAGCCGGCTCTCATCAACAGCGATTGAACACACGCGCGCGTTGGTGCATGTCCCTGCGGAATCCAGGCGTCCCATACGCGGTTGAATTCGTCAAAATAACGAGCATCGGAAAGCCAGATGTTCGCCGTCAGAAGACGTGTTTTGTCGATGCCCGCCTCGGCGAGTAGCCCATCGATTTGCGTCAAGACTTCGTTCGTCTGCTCGGGAATCGTGGCGTATTGCGTCATCGGCACTTGCCCGGCCAGATATACGACACCCCCCGCAATGACCACCTGACTCATGCGGACATTGGTATGCAAACGTGTGATTTCTTTGTTCATTTTTTGGGCTCGGAGAAGAATGACAATGCGTCGGTCAACGCAGACGCAAGGCGTCCGTGACTGTTCCGGTTATCATATATGAGAATTTAAGTTCTCGTATACGAGAAAATGTCAAAAAATCAACGCAATCGGTTTCATGTGTTCGGTTCGTATTGTCTGAACCGTACACGCTCAGTGAAAGTCCTATGACGCCATCTACACCAAAGAAGCCTGCGTCGTCAGGCAAGCAGAAGCGCGACGACGGCCAGGTCAGTCATGAAACGGTGGGCGCCCGGCTGCGAAGCGCGCGCAAGGAGAACGGGCTGACACTCAAGACGTTGAGCGAGCGCTCAGGCGTCGCTGTATCGACCATCTCAAAGGCGGAGCGCGGCGACATTGCGCTCACCTACGACAAGTTTGGCGCGCTTGCCCGTGCACTCGGCCTGGATTACTCGGCCATCTTCGGGCATGGCAACGCCGAACTCAGCGCAGGGATGAGTCCATCGTTCACTGAAGCGGGAAAGCAAACGATATACGAGACCCCCAACTATCGCTATGGCATGATCGCTTCCGACCTTGCCAATAAGCGCATGGTGCCGATGCGTGCACACATTCGCGCGCGCAAGCTGGAAGATTTTCCTGACTATATTCGCCACGCGGGCGAAGAGTTCGTGTTTGTTTTGTCAGGCAGTTTGTTGCTGCAGTTTGAAAATGGCAGCGAATTTCGGCTGGCGCCAGGCGATAGTCTTTATTTCGACAGTGGCGTGGGGCACGTCTATCTGAGCGAGCACGATGCTGGCGTCGACGCCATCGTCTGCTGTGTAGACATGCATGTTCCACCCGCAATGTCGCGCTCGCGATGAGGGTCGCCAGGGACTCGCCACCCGTTGTTGAATCGGACACGCCGGCCGGACTGAGCGAACCTTTTCCGGTGGATCTCCACGTTTTTGTGGACGCCTATCGTCGGGGGCCGATCATCTGGGACTTCTGAGTGCTCGGGTATCCAGGCGGTGAAACGAAGTCAGTGAGCCCGCGACGGTGGCGTCAAGGGCTTTTTGCTTTTTGACTCAATCCGCTGCGAAATCGAAATGCGGTCTAGCCGCGATTGTCGACCCAGTCGCGCGCCCACGTGGTGGCGTGTCCCAGCGCCTGCGTTTCGTTGTCGAAATAGTCGAGCGCGTAGAAATTGTACGAAACCGGATCGGCGTCCAGGGGGCCGCCTCTGACGAGCACGAGGTTGGCCGCAAACCAGCCGTCCGATAGTTGGTGCGCGGATGGGGAAATTGAGTAGCCGTTGTATTGGTGGTGATGTTCGATATTTTGCATTAGCGATTGTCGAGCGCACACATGGCATTCGCGCCATACAAGCAAGACAATTTGAAAGTTGGGGGGAGACGGATTGTGTCTAAACGACAAACGATGCGCGCGTTGAGGTGTGGCGATCGGATCGGGGGGAGCGTCGCTGCGCGAGGAAGCGCGCGCGTGAGGCAGACAAGCAAAGGGCCGGAAGACCGGCCCTTGAAATACGTTACAGCGGGGTGATATTCGAGGCTTGCATGCCCTTCGGGCCACGCTTCGTCTCGTAGCTTACCTTCTGGTTCTCCGCGAGCGTCTTGAATCCATCGCCGCGAACTTCCGAGAAGTGAGCGAAGAGATCATCGCCGCCAGCGTCAGGAGTAATGAAGCCAAAGCCCTTGCTATCGTTGAACCACTTAACAGTACCGGTATCCATATTGAATCCTTGAAATAAAAAAATACAGCTCCACCGCGGAGCGACAAAAACTTCAAGGAAGAGGAGAGGACAACGAGTACCGCGCAGACAAGGCGGAAAATGGTGATCAGCAATCGAGCTTCTTGAATATTTCGAGGCCCACAATACAGGGGCGGATCGGGAATGTCAAAGCATATCGTTATCCGCTCTCGCTATTGGGCAATACATTGTTTTGCGTAAGTCGTGCGCCAGAAAGGGGGGGGCGGGCATCCACCGGCACCACACACGCGCATTTGATTGCGCTGCCGGCGTCAACAAGGATCCCACGTCCCACCGCGCTCATACGCCGTAGAACCGCTCGCAAAACGCGGCACTCGCCCCGAGCTTCCGCGACAAATCGGCCGCGGCGCGCAATTGCGGGACCACCAGCTCGCCGGATTCATGCGCAGCATTCAGTCTCGAGGCCGGACCGGAGAGCGTGAGTGCCGCCATGAACTTGTCATCGGTACCGAACACCGGCGTCGCAAACGCCGCGGTATGCACGTCGCGCGCACCCGACGTGAAGATGGGGATCGTCGGCGGTTGCTCGTACAGCGGCTCGTTCAACCCCCAGAACCGAATGACCTGGCCGATGGCCGTGTCGTCCAGCGGCAGCGACGTGCCCGGAAGGCGCGTCTCGCGCAGCCCCTCGGACGGCTCAACCCGGAACAGGCAAAGCCGGTTGCCATTCTCGTGCACGTAGTACGATGCGCTTTCCTTCGCCAGCGCAGCCAGATCAAACAACACCGGCTCGACCACCGTCGACAGGTGAAACGATTGCTCGAACAGCTTGCCCAGATATAGCAGTCGATGGCCGAGCGCATAGTTGCCCGATGACGAGCGCACCACATAGCCCATTCGTTCAAGCGAGTTCATCAGTCGGTACACGGTCGTCTTGTGCATCCCGGTCGCCTGCGAAAGCGTACCGAGAGAATGCGATTCCGCACCCGGCTTGAAACAGTCGAGCAGCGATAGCGCTTTCTCGACTGCGGCGACCCCGTCGTTCCCCATCCCGTTCCCCTGTCAAATAGATGTCATTGTACATGGTACAGCGACAATTTACCCAGTAAAGGGGTAAACGCTAGTGCCGGTCATGCGTCGCCTGTCTTATAGTTATTTCACTCTGTACATTAGCTCTGTACATCGTACAGCGCATCATTTGAGGTCAAATTATGAGCACGACTCCCGCAGGCACTTCCATCCAACGAAACATCGAGCGCGTCTCGCCCGAACTTGTCGAGGCGGCAGCCAAGTATCAGGCCGCCATTCTTGCCGACGTCGCTGGCCGTCGCGGCACGGTGCACGGGCGGGTGAAACCGCTGTCCCCCAAGATGAAAGTCGCGGGTCCGGCCATTACTGTCGAAGTCCGCCAGGGCGATAATCTGGCTATCCATGCCGCGTTGGCGATCGCCCAGCCGGGCGACGTCATCGTGGTCGACGGCAAGGGCGACGTGAGCTGCGCGCTGCTGGGAGAAATCATGGCCACTCAGGCAAAGGCGACCGGCATCGCGGGCATCATCATCGACGCTGCCGTGCGCGACGCGCACGAACTTGCCAACGGCGACTACCCGATTTTCTCGGCAGGCCTGAATCCGTGCGGCCCGACCAAGAGCGTGGCCGGCCTGGTGAACTCGCCCATCTCGCTGGGCGGCACCGCGGTGAATCCTGGTGACCTCGTGGTCGGCGATGCCGATGGCGTCGTCGTCATTGCACGGCAGGACGTGGCGCGCATCATCGATCTGGCGCAAAAGAAGCTCGAAGCAGAAACGGCGCGCATCGACGGCATTCTGCGCGGCGAGCAGTTGCGTCCGGCGTGGGTCGAGAAGGAATTGCGGGCCGCCGGCATGCTGGCCGAAGGTGAGACGCTGTAATGACTGCCGTAACGCAAAAGCCGGTTCTGCTGGTCACCGCCGCTGACCTCGCCCCCGAAGCCATCGCCATGCTCGATGCCTTCGAGCTGATCTTCGCGGGCAAGCAGCCCACGGAAGACGACATCGTCGCCCTGTGTGAACACCACAAGCCCGTTGCCATCATCGTGCGCTACGGGAAGATCAACGCCCGGATCATGGACGCGGCAGCGAATCTGCGCGTGATCTCCAAGCACGGCAGCGGCATAGACGTCATCGACCAAGCGGCGGCAAAGGAGCGGGGTATCGCCGTGCTGGCCGCCGTCGGGGCGAACGCCGCCGCCGTCGCCGAGCATGCCTGGGCGCTCATCCTCGCTTGCGCCAAGGCGGTCCCCCATCTGGACGCTCGCCTGCGAGCTGGCCATTGGGACAAGGCCACGCACAAGTCGGTCGAACTGGAGGGCCGCACGCTCGGTCTCGTGGGCTTGGGGGCCATTGGGCGCAGGGTCGCCGCCGTGGGCTTGTCATTCGGGATGACGGTCGTGGCGTTCGACCCGTATGCGAAAGAGGCACCGCAAGGCGTCAAGCTCGTGTCGCTCGAGGCGCTGTATGCGGCGTCGGACGTCGTGTCGCTGCACTGTCCGCTCACCGCTGAGAACCGCCAGATGCTCAACCGCGAAACGCTCAGCTGCTTCAAGCCGGGTGCCATTCTCGTCAACACGGCGCGCGGTGGCCTCATCGACGAAGCGGCGCTCGCGCAGGCACTCGCCAGCGGGCAACTGCGTGCGGCGGGTCTCGATAGTTTCGATGTCGAGCCGATGACCATGCCCCATCTGTTCCAGGGCATTCCCAACGTCATCTTGTCCCCGCACATCGGCGGCGTGAGCGACGCGGCCTACGTGAACATGGGGAAGGGCGCTGCCGCCAACGTGCTTGCCGTCGTCAACGCACAGGCGCGCGACGCCGCCTAGCGTTCGAATCCGGAGGGCAGAGCATGTTCTTTCTCACAACACCCGAAGTGCGCGAAGCGGAAGTCTTCACGCGCATGCCGGTGCGGTTCCGCAAGCCCGATGTCCAGACCGACTGGGCGCTGGCGAATCGCGGCGGCATGGCCACCGACTCGTTCCTGGAAGGACCCGTCTGGGATCCGGCCGGCTACCTGTTCGTGACCGACATTCCGCACGGGCGCATTTTCCGTATTTCGTCCTCGGGCGAATGGGATCTCGTCGTGCAGTACGACGGTGAACCGAATGGGATGAAGCGTTTCGACGACGCGCATCTGCTCATCACCGACTATCGCAACGGCCTGATGCTGCTCGATATCGCGCGCGGTGAGGTTCGTCCGTACCTCGAGCGTCGCAATACCGAGCGCTTTCGCGGTGTGAATGATCTCACCTTCGATTCGCGCGGCAACCTGTACTTCACCGATCAGGGACAGACCGGCCTGCACGACCCCACGGGCCGCGTCTATCGCCTCTCGCCAGACGGCAAGCTGGACACGCTGCTGAGCCAGTGCCCGAGCCCCAACGGGCTGGTGCTCTCGCCGGACGAAAAGGTCCTCTTTGTCGCCATGACGCGGGGCAACTGCGTCTGGCGTGTGCCATTGCAGTCCGACGGCTCGGTCAGCAAGGTCGGCCAGTTCTTCACCTCTTACGGCCCCAGTGGGCCTGATGGCCTGACGGTCGACGTCAACGGGCGGCTCTTTATTGCGAATCCGGGCCTCGGTCGCGCATGGGGGCTCAACCACCGCGCCGAGCCGGAGGTCATACTCATCAGCCCGGAAGGGGCGTCGCTCACGAATCTGTGCTTCGGTGGCCCCGACATGCAAACGCTGTTCATGACGGAGTCGGTCACGGGCACCGTGCTGAAAGCCGAGATGACGATTCCCGGGCCGTTGCCCAAACAGGCGAAGACGAAGTCCTGACGTTTGATCACCGGGTGGTCTGCCCGGTGCCCCCTATATCGATATCGCACCATAAGTAGTGCGGTGGAGGAGCAAGCATGACCCTTTCGCAAACCATCACCGCCGCGCCCGCCGCCACCGGGTGCGACACGCCGCACAGTCAGCACTTCGCGAGCGACGAGTATGCCGCGAGCGAGCGAACGCTTGCCAAGGCGTTCTGGCGGATTCTGCCTTTCATCTTTCTCTGCTATGTCGTGAGCTACCTCGACAGAACCAACGTCGGCTTCGCCGCGTTAACGATGAACAAGGATCTGGGGCTGACCGCAGAACAGTTTGGCCTTGGCGCAGGGTTGTTCTTCATCGGGTATTTCCTCTTCGAAATCCCCAGCAATCTCATCATGCAGAAGGTCGGCGCGCGCGTGTGGATCGCGCGCATCATGATTACCTGGGGCTTGTTCTCGATGGCCACGGCCTTCGTCGTCGGCCCCAAGAGCTTCGCGGCCGCGCGCTTTCTTCTCGGCCTCGCCGAAGCGGGCTTCACGCCCGGCATTTATCTCTATTTCACGCACTGGTTCCCGGGGAAATGGCGCGCGAAGGTCACCGCCGCGTTCCTCGTCGGCATTCCCGTCGCGAACATGATCGGCTCGCCAATTTCGGGGGCGTTGCTGCAACTGGGCGGCCTGCACGGTCTGCGCAGTTGGCAATGGCTGCTGCTCATGGAAGGCCTGCCAGCGGTGGTCCTCGGTGTGGTTTGCCTCTTCGTGCTGGCCGACCGGCCGGCGAAAGCGAAGTGGCTGACGCAGGCCGAGCGAACGCTCCTGGAGCGGCGCATCGCGCACGAGCAGCGCGACATCGGGACCAAGCATGGCAGCAGCCTGCGTGACGCCATGACGAACTGGCGAGTCTACGTGCTGGCGTTCATCAACTTCTGCGGCATCGTGGGGTCGCTGGGTGTCGGCCTCTGGATGCCGCAGATCATCAAGCAGTTTGGCGTTGCGCACTCGGTGGTGGGCTGGCTGACCGCGATTCCGTACGCCATCGGTGCGGTCGTCATGATCGTGTGGGCGCGCGTCGCGAATCGTGCGAAGCACCGCATTCCGTATGTCGCTGGCGCCCTGGGCGTCGCGGCGGTGGCGCTTTGCATCAGCACGTTCGTCGACGCGCCGGTGCTCAAGCTGATTGCGCTGAGCTTTACCGTGAGCGGCATTCTCGCGTTCCAGGCGACTTACTGGGCCATTCCGTCTGGCTTCCTCACAGGACGCGCCGCCGCCGGTGGCCTCGCGCTGATCGTCTCGGTCGGCAATCTCGGTGGGTTTGTCGGACCCTCGATGATCGGTGCGCTCAAGCAGTTCTCGGGCGGCTTCACCGCACCGTTGATTGCTGTGTCGGCCTTCTTGCTGGTGGGCGCACTGACCACGGCATGGCTGGCCGACCCCGGGGCGAACGCAGGCGAAGCGGTGTCCGATCCCGGACACGATCCGGTCGACGCCGCAAACGGCATGCGCTCGAACGGCTGACGGGGACCGCGCCATGCAAATTGTCCATGCGCCTCACCTGACGGTTCGCGAAGCGTGGCTGGCCTTGCGCGAAGAAGCCGCGCTCGAACCGGCGCTGCCCATCGTCGACGCGCATCACCATCTCTGGGACCGTCAAACCGGGCGGTATCTCGCCGATGAATTCGGCAAGGATGTCGCGAGCGGGCACCGCATTGTGTCGACGGTCTATGTCCAGTGTCGATCGATGCTCCGACGCGATGGTCCGGAGCCGATGAAACCGCTCGGAGAAGTCGAGTTCGCCAACGGTGTCGCGGCCATGTTCGCCAGTGGGGCTTACGGGCCGACGAGGGTCTGCCAGGCCATCGTCGGGGGCGCGGACCTGACGCTGGGGTGGGATCTGGAGGGCGTACTCGAGGCCATGCTGCAGGTGTCCGGGGGCAGGCTGCGCGGGATTCGCAATCCGCTCGCGTGGCACGAGAGTCCTGCGGTCAGTTCCAGTCCCGTCACGCCGCCGCGCGACCTCATGGAAAACCCGGCGTTTCAGCAGGGCGTGCGAACCCTCGCGAAGTACGGCCTGTCGCTCGATGCCTGGGTTTATCACACGCAACTCGATCAGCTGTATGCGCTGGCGCTGAGTGCACCGGAGGTGACTGTCGTCATCGATCACTTTGGCGGCCCCCTGGGCGTCGGGCCTCACGCCAACACCGCAGAGGACGTTTGGGCGCGCTGGACGCGCGGGCTGGCGCGACTGGCCAGTCTGCCGAACACCGTGATCAAGTTGGGTGGTGCGGGCCTGAGCGTGTTCGGTTTCGGGTTTGCCGCAAACGAATTGCCCCCGTCGTCCGACATGCTCGCCGCCGCATGGCGGCCGTATTTCGACACCTGCCTCGACCTCTTCGGTGCGAACCGCTGCCTGTTCGAGAGCAATTTCCCCGTCGACAAGGGGATGTTCAGCTACGGCGTTCTGTGGAATGCCTTCAAAAGATTGGCGAGTGCGATGTCGGCCGATGAAAAGGCGGCGCTGTTCAGCCGCACGGCCGCGTCAGTTTATCGCTTGGATATGTCAGGAGACAAAGAATGAATACTAGTGCAAGCCTCTCCGAGGCAAGCCTCACCGATACGGGACACGGGAGCGGCTACAAGGCGATCACCAAGGGCGAATGGCGCTCGCTCTCGCTGGCTGGCCTGGGATGGACGTTCGAGAGCTACGACTCGTTCCTGCTCTCGCTTTTGCTGCCGACGCTGGCCCTTCAGTTTGGATTGAGCAAGGCGCAGCTCGGCCTGTTCACCAGCATCACGGCGGCCGGGCAGATCGTCGGCGGCATTCTCTTCGGCTACGTCTCCGATCGCTTGGGCCGCGTGCGCACGGCGCTGCTGTGCATTGGCATCTACTCACTGTTTTCCGGCTTGCTGGCGTTCGCGCCCAACGAGCATTGGTTTGCGACGCTGCGCTTTTTCGGGGCGTTGGGCATGGGCGGGACATGGACTGCCGGCGCAGCCCTCATTGCAGAGACCTGGCATGCGAGCCGTCGCGGCAAGGGTGGGGCGCTTATGCAGATGGGGCTGCCCATCGGCGCCATTCTCGCGATTGCGATTTCCGGCATCGTGAGCGCCGCGTACGGCGGTCTTGTCGACAGCGGTTGGCGTCTGCTTTTCCTGATTGGCGCGCTGCCGTTCTTCATCCTCTTCTGGGTGGCACGCAAGACGCCTGAGTCGCCCATCTGGCTCGAGCGGCGGCAGGCGAGCGCAACGCCCGCGAGCGGCACCCAGGCGGGCGACGAGAAGCTCAACGTTCGCGGTCTTCTGCTCGCGTTCACGTTCATCTTCTTCCTGCAATACCTCTACTGGGGTGTGTTCACCTGGACGCCGACATTCCTCGTCACGGTGAAACACATCGACTTCGTGCATAGCTTGAAGTTTGTGCTCGCGCTTCAGTTCGGCGCCATCACGGGGTTCCTGCTGTTCTCGGCCTTTGTCGACCGCCTTGGTCGCCGTCCGATGTTCCTGGCCTATCTGCTGGTGGGCGCGGGGGCTGTGCTCGTGTACATCCTGTCGTCGAACGCGATGCTGCTCATGGCGGCGATATTCCTCACGGGGTTCAGCGTCAACGGGATTTTTGCCGGCGCCGGGCCGTTCCTCGCAGAAATCATCGGAAACACCGCGAAGCGCGGTTTCTTCATGGGACTCGCCTACAACGGCGGACGACTTGGTGGCTTCATCGCACCGCTGGTCATCGGCGCGCTAGCGTCGACGTCGGGCGGCTTTGTCCTTGGGCTGTCCACGACGATCGTCGCCTTCATCGCCGCTGCGATTGTCGTCTTCTTCGCGCCGGAAACCCGCGGAACGACGCTTTCATAGCGGCGTCGGACGCGCCAGGCGTGGGGACACCCATCGCGGCGATGGCTGCCGTATGGGACACCGTACTGGCCGCCGCGGGCGTGTCCGCTATCGCCACGCAACGACTCAGACAATAGCGCTCCGGTGCACAATAAATTGGGAGACAACGATGCAACTCACGGGTGTTAGGGAGCAATCCGCCATCGAGCGCGAGACCGTACGGAAGGTCGTGTGGCGTCTCGTCCCGTTCTTGATGGTGTGTTACCTGCTCGCCTTCATCGACCGAGGCAACGTCGGCATGGCCTCGCTCCAGATGAATCACGATCTTGGCATGTCGGCGCGCGTGTTCGGATTCGGTAGCAGCCTGTTCTTCATCTCCTACTTCTTCTGTGAAGTGCCGAGCAATCTCGCGCTTCAGAAGTATGGCGCGCGACTCTGGATCGCTCGCATCATGATCACGTGGGGCATTGTGTCGGCGGCGATGGCGTTGGTGCACAACGCGACGAGTTTCTACGTTCTTCGATTCCTGCTGGGTGCGGCCGAAGCCGGCTTCTTCCCGGGGGTCCTGCTGTACCTCTCGTACTGGATTCCGGCGTCGTATCGCGCGCGTATCGTGGCAACGTTCATGGTGGCCATTCCGGCAGCAAGTTTCATCGGTTCGCCGATTTCCGCGCTACTGCTTCAGATGGACGGTATCGCCGGTCTGCGCGGTTGGCACTGGCTCTTTATTCTCGAGGGTGTGCCCACGATCCTGCTGGGCATTGCCTGCCTGTTCCTCCTGGCCAACAAGCCGAAAGACGCGAAATGGCTAAATGAGGACGAGCGGACATGGCTCGCGAGCACGCTCGCCGCCGAGCACAAGGCGCCAAAGAAGGTCTTGTCGATGCCGTTGACGAAGCTCTTCCGCAACCGTTACGTGCTGTGCCTGGCACTCGTCGACACCTGTGCCTCGGCGGCGGGCAGCACGTTGTCCGTCTGGCAGCCGCAGTTGCTGAAATCGTTCGGCCTCACCGTCATGCAGACCGGCCTGCTGAACTCCGTGCCTTACGCGCTCTCATCCGTGCTGATGGTGTATTGGGGCCGCCGTTCGGACCGGCTCGGCGAACGCCGTTGGCATACGGTCGTGCCGATGCTGCTGATCGGTCTCGGGTTGTTTGGCACTTCGTTGAGCGGAACGCTGGTGCCGACGCTCGGTATGCTCTGCGCGGTGTTGGTCGGTGCGTACTCGTTCAAAGGCCCGTTCTGGGCACTGGCGACCGACATGCTTTCGAACAGTGCGGTTGCGGCCGGTCTTGCCACCGTCAACGCCATCGCCAACCTGCTTGGCGGCGGATTGATGGTGAATGTCTACGGATGGGTGAAGGCCGCGACGGGCAGCTATTCGCTCGCGCTGATGCCGCTCGCCGTGTTGACCCTCATCAGCGTGACGACGCTGCTGTTGCTGACGCGCAAGGGCGATGAAACACAACTGACCGGAAAGGCCGAGGTGGCTTGAGCCTGACGCACGGACATCGGCGTTATCGGTTCGCGTGACGGAGCAGTCCCCGTCACGCGCGGGCTTGCGAGACAGGTCACGGGTAGAATGACGACACATCATTCGGAGATACCCCCCAATGCGCAAGCTCTCCTTTCTGCTCGTCGCTACCACGGTCCTGCTGGCAAGTTGCGCCGTCTATCTTCCTGACGATGGCGGTTATGGCGGGCGTGGCGGCCCGGGGAATGGCTTCTGTCCGCCGGGACAGGCGAAGAAGGGCAACTGCTAAATGGCGTGAAGCGCCCGCCCCCGCATCGGTGGGCGAGCGCTTCACGTCGAATCAGGCCGATGCGTCCTGGCATCGCGCCGCCCCCCTTCCGGTCCAGCCCTTGACCGCACCGGCACAGCATCGCCAACACGCGCCCACCGCAGTCGCCACCGCAGTCGCGACAAACATCAACGAATAGCCGTATCTGGCTGACAGCATGCCGACGAGTGTCGATTATATATAATGCATAATGCATATCGACTGAAATCAGATACCGATCCCCGATGCCCAATTCGCTTCCCGTGGTTGCCGTCGCCTCGCTTGGCGGCACGATCAGCATGACCCCCTCAGACGCCGCCGGTGGCGTCGTCCCCACGCTTGACGCCGCGCAACTGGCCCGCTCGGTGCCCGGATTGTCCGACGTGGCGATGATCACGACGGCATCGCTTCGACAACTGCCGAGCGCGTCGCTGCGCTATGACGACCTGATGGAGGCGCTCGCCTGGGCCGAGCAACAGGTCGCGGCAGGGGCAGTGGGCGTCGTGCTTACGCAGGGCACCGACACGCTCGAGGAAACGGCCTTCCTGCTGGATTTGTTCTGGACACTGCCCGCGCCGCTGATTCTCACGGGGGCGATGCGCGCGCCGCAGGCCGCAGGCGCGGACGGTCCTGCGAATCTGCTGGCGGCCGTCAGGGTAGCGGTGCATCCCGAGAGCGTCGAACGCGGCGTGCTCGTCGTGATGAACGACACGGCGCATTACGCGCGGTGGGTCAGCAAGGGCGATTCGCTCGCGGTGCAGGCGTTTGTGTCGCGCGACGGCGGCGTCGCCGCACGTCTCGTCGAAGGCGGCCCAGCGTTCTTTCATGCACGCCAGGCGCGCCCGCACGCCCTTACGCGACCCATGCGTGCGTGGCCGAAGGTCGCGCTGGTGGCAGCCGTGCTGGGCGATGACGGCGAACTGGCGGAGCTGGCGGTGAAGGGCGGCTACGAGGCCGTCGTGATTGCCGGGCAGGGCGCGGGACACGTCTCCTTTGGATTCGCGCAGCGCATCGGTGCGCTGGCCGAGCAAGTGCCGGTGGTGGTCGCCAGTCGCGCGGCGAGCGGGCCGACGGCGTGTGAAACCTATGGGTATGTCGGTGCTGAAATCGACCTGGTTCGGCGCGGCGCGCACATGGCCGGTTGGCTCTCGGCGCTCAAGGCCCGGCTTCTGGTGGCGGCGCTCATCGCGTCGGGCGTTGCGCCCGGCGCCGTTGGGGAAGCGCTGGCTAACTGGAGTACACTCGCGCGTCGATAATCCACACACGGCACTCCTTTGAAAAGCACGCCTTCTGCATCGGCCAGCGTGTCCGGCACACCGAGCCTATCGAGCGCATCGAGCGCATCGAGCGTCTCCGGCACGTCAGGCCGTCGCCGGCTCACGGCCTACCAATATGCCATCGAGACGTTGCGTGCCGAGATTCTGCAAGGCAAGTTGAAGGCGGGCGACCGGCTTCGGCAGGACGATCTCGCGCGCCGTCTGGAGATGTCGACGACGCCCGTGCGCGAAGCGCTGCGCACGCTGGTGTCCGAGGGGCTCGTGTTTTTCGACGTTCACCGTGGTGCCGTGGTACGCGGTCTTACGATCGACGACGTCAACGAGCTGTACCGTCTGCGCAAAACGCTCGAACCGATGATGGTCGAGCAAGCGATGGCCACGCTTCGGGAGGGGGACATCGCCAACGCCCAGGCGCTGCACACCGAGATGCTCGCGACGTCGGACGTCGCCAAATGGACCGAACTGAACCAGGCGTTTCACGCGGCGCTATGGGCGTCGCAGGACAACTCCCGACTGGCGCACCTGATCAAGACCCTGCGCGATGCGTCGGGCCCCTACATTGCGTTGTCGCTCCATATGCGTCCCGCGCATGTCGACGTGAGCAATGGGGAACACCAGACGATGCTCGACGAGTACCGCGCCCGCGACGTGGATGCGGCCCGGCGGCACATGCAATCACACCTCGACGCCACGCTGCGCATCATCGTCGAGGCCATCGAGCAGACTGAGGCCGAGGCGGCCAGCGAGTGACGGTCGCCGGTGGGACCTTCATGTGACGAAAGTGGCGACGCCGCGGAGAATTACCCACCCGCTGGATCGTTGAAGCAATGGCCGCTGCTTCTCGTTTCGATAACGACGCCACGCGCACACATATAAAAAGCGGCTCGCCTGCGCACGCCGGCGAGCCGCGAATGCCTGAACGCCCGCATCGGCGTTCGGCCCACAGGACCGCATGCGTCCCATGTTCTTCCCCGGCGTCGACAATGCGCGTCGGCGCCATCGCAATGGTTGAGCCCGTCGCATCCATCGCAACGGTCGTCGCATCCGGTCGCCCGCCCGTCGGCGTTGGCGACCGTCGGCGATGTCATCTGCCCGCCAGCATCGAGCCACGCTCGCGCAAGTTGACGTGCATGTCGAACGCGTGTTCCAGCGCGTGCGGCGTCTGCCCGCCATAGCGCAGGGCGTCGCGATAGTAGTCGCGCAACACTTCTCGGTAGCTCGGGTGCGCGCAATGATCGATCACCAGGTTCACGCGCTCGCGCGGGGCGAGCGTGCGCAGATCGGCCAGGCCTTGCTCCGTCACGAGGATGTCCACGTCGTGCTCGTTGTGGTCGACGTGCGGCACCATCGGCACGATGCTCGAGATCTTTCCGTCCTTTGCAATCGACTTGGTGGCGAAGATCGCCATGCGGGCGTTGCGAGCGAAGTCGCCCGAGCCGCCGATGCCGTTCATCATGTGCGTGCCACCGACGTGCGTGGAATTCACGTTGCCGTAAATGTCCGCTTCGAGCGCGGTGTTGAGTGCGATCAACCCCAGCCGTCGAATGACTTCAGGATGGTTGCTGACCTCCTGCGGACGCAGCACGAGCTTGTCGCGATAGCGCTCGAGATGCTTGAAAACACGATCCTGCACGGCTTGCGACACCGTGATCGACGACCCCGACGCGAACACCATCTTGCCCGCATCCATGAGTTCGAACGTCGAGTCCTGCAGCACCTCGGAGTACATCGTGAGGTTCTCGAACGGCGAGTCGATGAAGCCCGTGAGCACCGCATTGGCAATGGTGCCGATGCCCGACTGAATCGCAGGCAGCGTGCGCGGCAGGCGGCCGCGCGAGACTTCGTGCTGGAAAAATTCGATGAGGTGGCCGGCGATGTTCTGCGTGTCCGCATCGGGCGGCAGCGCGTTGGAGGCGCTGTCCGGCGTGTCGGTGATAACGATGGCGGCGATCTTCTCCGGCGCAATCTTCACCACGTTCGTGCCGACGCGATCGCGCACGTCGACGATGGGCAACGGTGCGCGATGCGGACGCTGACCCGGAATCCAGATGTCGTGCATGCCTTCGAAGGCGAGCGGCTGCGCGAGGTTGATCTCGACAATCACCTTGTCCGCGAGGATCGCAAAGCTCGCCGAATTGCCGACCGACGAACTCGGCACGAGCCCGCCGTCTTCCGTGATGGCGACCGCCTCGATCACGGCCACGTCGAGCGCGCCGAACTGTCCGGTGCGCAGGAATTCGACAGTCTCCGACAAATGCTGATCGACGAACATCACGTCGCCGCGATTGATCGCGCCGCGCAGCGTCGTGTCGACCTGGAACGGCAGACGCTTCGCCAGCACGCCCGCTTCGGTCAGCGTCTTGTCGGAATCGTGTCCGAGCGACGCCCCCGTGATCAGCGTGATCTTCATCGGGTGGGCCTTGGCCCGCTTGGCCAGCGCGATGGGCATGTCCTTGGCGTCGCCGGCGCGGGTGAACCCGCTCATGCCGACCACCATGCCGTCTCGCACCAACATTGCCGCTTCGTCGGCACTCATCACCCGGTCGCGCAGCGACGCCAGGCGGATGCGGTCTTCAAACATCTTCAGGCTCCTCGTCTCTCTTATTCGAATCCCTTGATCTTTCGGCGTGGCAGCTAAGGGCAAGCCTGTCCGCGCCTGATTCGCAGTGTATTGACCCATCGGTCACATTTCCAATATATTCAAGACGCTATTTGGATACCTTTTATGTATGAATGACGGGAACCCCAATGGGGCCGGGCAGACAGAGGAGCGGTCATGGAATTGCGACATTTGCAATATTTCATTGCGGTCGCCGAAGAACGCCACTTCACGCGGGCGGCGGCGCGTGTCGGCATTCAGCAACCGCCGTTGAGCTTGCAGATTCGGCAACTCGAGGCCGAATTGGGCGGGCCGTTGTTCGTGCGTCTGCCGCGCGATGTCGTCCTCACGGAGCTGGGGGAGGCGTTCCTGCCGGAAGCGCGGCAGGTGCTGGAGCGAGTAGAGCGCGTCAAGCGCCGGATGCAGCAGATCTCACGCGGCGAGGCGGGGCAGATCCGTATCGGGTTTGCGGGCGCGACCTACTTCGAGCCCCGCATTCCGGCGTGGATCCGTGACTTCCGCGCACGCTATCCGGACGTGCAACTGCATCCGCAACAGAGCAACACGGCCAGTCTGCTCACGGCGCTGGTCGACGAAGCGGTCGACGTGGCGTTTGTGCGCACGCCGTTCGAGGTGCCGCCCGGAATCGTCATGGTGCCGGTCGTCGACGAGCCGATGGTGCTGGTGTTGCCGCTCGGCCACGCGATGTGCGCGCGCAAGCGCGTGCCGCTGGCCGCGCTCGCCCGCGACGAGTTCATCCTGCTGCCGCGCGAGATCAGTCCCGCGCTGTATGACCGCACGATTGCGGCCTGCGAGTCGGCTGGATTTCACCCGAAGCTCGGGCAGGAGGCGCCGCAGATCACGTCGATCGTGCCCATGGTCGCGGCGGGGTTCGGGGTGTCGCTCGTGCCCGCGTCGGTCAGTCAGATCCGCACGCCCGGCATGGGGTTCTGGCCGATCGAGGGTGACGTGCCGCTCGCACCGATCAGCCTCGCTTATCGCGCCGAACACGCCTCGGCGGCGATCGATCGATTCATTGCAATGTCGCCGCAGGCCTCACCTGACACTGGCGACAGCGTAACGTCGCCCGTCTGATCGCCTCGGTGCTGTTCGGGCACGGCTTGTCGCGTTACGCCGACGACTCGCCATCGTTGGCGGCAGGGCGTGGCGTCGCGGGGAGGGGGTGGCCTGCGTCCGCGCGCCGGAGGGCCGGCGCATCGCCGTACACGTCGTAGCCGCGCTGGCGAGGGCTGGGCACGGCGTCGTCGCGCGTGGGCAGCCAGCCATTGGCGCGCAGCTTGCCGATGAGCAGCGGATGAATCATCAGCGAGTAGAGCAGGCAAGTGGCGGGCAGCGAAAACGCTAACGCCGATTCCTTCCAGATCAACGCGGGTCCGATGGCGAGGAGGGTCCAGGCGAGCGCATGCCACGTGAATCCGTAGGCCATGAGGTAAAGCGGACCGAGGAAGAAGGCGGCGACACACGACAGACGCGTGATCTCGACGACATCTCCGTTCGCCGGATTGCGAAATTTGAGCGTCATGGCGAGGTCGTGGGAAGGAGGACGGGGAGCCTAACGTTACCGTAGCGCCGACCCCATTTCGTCCCCCCCTGTTTTGCGGTATCGGCTTGCCGGATTGTCGAGTATCTGCGGGCGATGTTGGCCGATGCGTTCCCTTCCGAGGACACGACGAGCGAGCGTGGCAGTCTCGCTTCGAGAACGACGTCGCGATGTCGACGACGGACAAACTATTTACGCCGGATCCGGACAATTACCGAGAATAGCGACAGTGATTCGGGGCTAGAGTGGAGTTGCCGTGGCTCAGATGTGCCCCCGACCTCCACGGACTATCCGGCTCGCCGATCAGGCGGGCCGCTTTTTTTTCGACCGTTTGTCGAGATTCCTTAACATGCTAGGATTTCCTGAAAAACAGCATCGGTCGGCAGCGTGATCGCTGCCGCTGGATTGAAGGGGACTTGTGATGCAATCTTTTCGGTTTTCCTGGCACTACGTCAGCCACACGCCGCCGGGGCGCCCGTTCGACTTGGAGGGGGCGGTTACGCCGCGTACCGACGAACGTTTTGATGGTGCCGTCGATGCCTATTGTGAGGGGCACTACATCGGACGTTGCGAATTTTCGAGCATCGATGCCCATGATGCGTCCGAGGCCGCGGCAATGGTCCGAAAACGGATCGAGCGCCGCATCGAAGATCGCGTCGCGCACGAGAGTCAGACATCCCACTGAATGCCCCTAAGGGCAGGATCGGCGAGCAAAAAAAACGGCCAGCAAGTTGCTGGCCGTGAAATCCACCAGGAGGAGGTGGAGGAGACAGGTGTAACTATATCAGGGAAATCCCTAGACGGGTTAACCTTCGTAAGAAAATTTGTAGAAAAACGCCAACTGCGACAATTCGTCGCTTTTCGTCGCATCCATCGCCCAATTCCCCCGCCTGTATAGCCCACTGGCATTTTGCCAGGGCGGCTCCCATCGTTCCGATGGAGAAAAACCACAAAGCTGAACGCCGTGTCCGTGAGCCGAGGTTCCACCGATCTCGCTCGGATTCCCGCACCCGTCGCGTTTGCATGTCCTGAAAATCTCAGTGTTAACACTAAGCATTGATTTACGTTTGGCGATATAAACTTCCGCAAAGCGTAATTTCATGCGCGACGGAATTGGGTGGATTCGCCGTTCGATCCGGCGCATGACATGCCTTGTTTGCTGGATTCGGGCAACGAGGCGCCTGGGACGAGGCCGCGACGGGAATAGGCCGTCGCCAGCCCCTCGACCGGGAACGCAATGCCACGAAGTTGCGAAAAACGTTGGGAGACAAAATGAAAGCAGCAGAAGTGAATGTGGGCGCACTGATCGACGAGAGCCGTCTGGGCGCTTATCAGTGGTGGGTGATTGCATTGTGCGCGATGTGCCTGGTGGTCGATGGCTTCGATGTCCAGTCGATGGGGTATGTCGCGCCGGTGGTGATTCGGGAATGGGGCATTGCCAAGGAAACACTCTCGCCGGTATTCGGCGCGGGGCTGTTCGGCATGCTGGTCGGCTCGCTGACCTTTTCGGCGCTGGCCGACAAGCTGGGCCGTCGCCCGGTGCTCATTGGCGCGACCCTGTGCTTTTCGGCGTGCATGATCGTCACCGGTTTCGCCAACACGATTACGGAACTGGTCGTCTGGCGCTTTGCGGCCGGGCTGGGCCTGGGGTGCATCATGCCGAACGCGATGGCGCTTGCCGGCGAGTACAGCCCGCGCCGCATTCGCGTGTCGCTCATGATGATCGTGTCGTGCGGTTTCACGCTGGGCGGTGTGCTTGGCGGCCTCATCACGGCGGCGATCATTCCGAGCCTGGGCTGGCGCGCGGTGTTCTACATCGGTGGCGCCATTCCGTTGGTGCTCGGTGTGCTGATGTGGATCTCGCTGCCCGAGTCGATCCAGTTCCTGATGTTCGGCAAACGCGACAACGCACACATTCGCAAGCAACTGCTGCGCGTGGCACCCGGCGCCAACGTGCCGGTCGACGCCCGCTTCGTGCTCGATGAGCAAAAGGCGAAAGGCGTGCCGTTCGTCGAGCTGTTCAAAGATGGCCGCGCACGGGTGACGCTGCTGCTCTGGGTCGTGAACTTCGCGAACTTGCTCGACATGTACTTCCTGTCGAACTGGTTGCCGACGGTGATTCGCGATGCGGGCTATTCGACGCAGGTCGCCGTGATGGCGGGCACCGCGCTGTGGGCAGGCGGGGTGATCGGCACGCTACTCCTCGGCCGCGTGATCGATCGCGTCGGCTTCACGAGCGTGCTGGCCGTGACGTTCCTCATTGCGATGGCGGCGACGGCGGCGATCGGCAATCCGATGGTCATGGTGTCGATGGTCGCGGTGTTCATCGCCATATTCTTCGCGGGCTTCTCGATCATCGGCGGGCAACCGGCGCTCAACGCACTCGCCGCGACGTATTACCCCACCTCGTTGCGTTCCACCGGCATTGGCTGGAGCCTCGGTATCGGCCGCATCGGTTCAGTGCTCGGTCCGGTGCTGGGCGGCGCGCTGATGCATTGGCAATGGTCGTCGTCATCGCTGTTCCTGGCGGCGGCGGTGCCCGCGTGCGTTTCGTTGATCGGCGTGCTGGCGATTGCCCGCACGCAGCGCAGCGACGGCGGCAACCTGCAGGCGGCAACGGCCGGATGAGGTGGCGATGTCAAAAGATGCCGGACCCGAACGCTGCGCCATAAGCATTGGTTAGGGATCCGATAACCATCGAGTATGAAAGTGCGACGCCCGCCAGCGTTATCATGGCGGGCGTCGTTTTTTTGCGGCGTCTCCCGCGGCGCGACAGCCATTGCGCCGACTCATCAGAACGATCATGACATCGACGTCCGAACTCTCTCCTGCGTTGCCTTCCGAGCGTGTGTTGCTGGGCATTCTCGGCCTGTTCATGATGATCGCGCCCGCCTCCACGGACATGTATCTGCCGGGACTCGTGACGTTGCGCCACGAACTGGGTGCGAGTGTCGCGACCACGCAGCTCACGCTCTCCTACTTCTTCCTGGGGTTCGCCTTCGGGCAGCTCCTGTGGGGGCCGCTCGCGGACCGATTTGGGCGTCGTCGGCCGATGGCGGCGGGGATCGCGCTGTACATCTTCGGCAGCATCGGCTGTGCGTTTGCCGACACCATCGATCACATGATGGTGTGGCGCTTCGTGCAGGCGCTCGGTGGATGCGCCATGCCCGTGATTGCACAAGCCATCGTGCGTGACGTCTACGGGCCGCGCCACAGTGCGCGCGCCTTTTCGATCATGCTGCTGGTGATGAGCGTTGCGCCGATCGTGGCGCCGCTCGTTGGCGGACAGATGCTGCGCGTCACGACGTGGCGCGCGATCTTCGGCATTCTCGCGGTGTTCGGCGCGGTGGCGATGCTGGCCTTGTGGCGTTTGCCGGAGACCGGGGCGGTGCATGCGCGTCAGTCGGGTGGACCGCGTGCCGTCCTGATGTCCTATTGGCATCTGTTGCGCGACCCGCATTTCGTCGGCTACATGCTGGCGGGCGGCGCGGTCTTTGGCGCGTCGTTCACCTACATTACGGGCACGCCGCTGGTGTACATGGAGTACTTCCATGTGTCGCCGCAGTTTTTCGGGGTGCTCTTCGGCATCAATATCGTCGGCATGGCCGCGATGACCATGTTCAACTCGCGCCGTGTGGGGCAGTTGGGTGCAGATCGCCTGATGCGTGCCGGCATTGTGGGCTGTGCGATCGTCACGACCGTGTTGTGCGCGAGCGCGTGGCTGGGGGGCGCGCGGCTGCCGTTGATGGTGGCACTACTGTTTCTGTTCATGTCGCTGCGCGGCATCATCACGGCGAATTCGGTGGCGGGGGCGCTCGCCAATCACCCGACCCGCGCCGGCGCGGCGGCGGCGCTCGTGGGCAGTGTGCAGTATGGTTTCGGCTTCGCGGCGGGCGGGCTGCTCGGCGTGCTCAACGACGGCTCGCCGCGTCCGCTCGCAACGGTCATGTGCGGTTTTGCATGGCTCGCGCTCGTCGCGCTGTTGGCGATGCTGCGCAAGCCGCGGCACGCCCACTGAACCCATTGGGCGCGCCGGGCGCCGACGCGGCGACCTATAACGCCAGCACCAGCGATTTGCCGCAGGCGCGCGAGCAGCACGACATCATCTTCGTGTTCGCGTCGCGCTCGGCGCGTGTAAGCACCACATCGCGGTGATCCACGTCACCCTCCAGCACCTGCACCTCGCAGGAACCGCACAGTCCTTCCTCGCAGTCGCTCTGGACGTCGATGTTCGCCGCACGCAGCGCCGTGAGCAGCGTCTGATCGGCCGGCACCGTCACCGTAATGCCGGAATCCTTGAGCGTGACGTCGAACGCATGCTCCTTTGCGGGATCGAGCGTGCTCAGTTGCGACTGGAAGTGTTCGACGCGCAGCGTGTCGTCAGGCCAGGGCGCACAGCACTGTGCGAGGGCGTCGAGCATTCGCAGCGGGCCGCAGGCATAGACTTGCGTGCCGTCTTGCGGCGTGGCGAGCAGGCTGGCGTAGTCGGCGCGCTGGCCCTCGTCTTTCACCCACAAATGCAGGCGCTCGCCATGCAGCGCGTGGAGTTCGTCGATCAGCGCCATCGTGCGGCGGCTGCGGCCGCTGTAATGGATCACGTAGTCGATGCCCAGTGCTTTCGCGCGCCGCGCCATGGCGGCAATCGGCGTGACGCCGATGCCGCCCGCAACAAAGATGGCACGACGCGTCGTTTCATCGAGCCGGAAGTGATTGCGCGGACCGCGAATGCGCAGGCGGTCACCGACTTTCACTTGCGTATGAACCCAGTGCGAACCGCCACGGCCTTGCGGTTCGTGCAGGACGGCGATTTCCAGCGCGCCGGTGTCGGCCGGATCGCCGCACAGCGAATACTGACGCGACAGCCCCGTGTCGCCGCATTCGATGTCGATGTGCGAGCCCGGGGCCCAGCGCGGCATCGCGCGGCCGTCCGGGGCGACCAGGCGTAGCTTCACGATGCCGTCGGCCACCGGCAGCACGGACTCGACCACGACCGGACGCGTCACGCTGTGTCCCGAGGGTTCGCCAATGCGCACGGGCGAATGACGCGTGAGCACGGTGGGGTCGCGGCGCTCGGGGTTCTGCGCCGGATCCCACTCGACCCACACATGCTCCGGGCCGCGGAACGAGGTGTTCGGCACATACGTGAAGGTCTGCTTTGCCAGCGTCATGTGCGGCAGCCGGCGCGTGAATTCTTCGAGGAAGATCTGCATTTCCATGCGGGCGAGGTTCTTGCCCATGCATTGATGCGAGCCGTAGCCGAACGTCAACTGATCGCTCGCGTTTTCGCGGCGAATGTCGAACAGGTCGGCGTCGGCGAAGTGCGCTTCATCATGGTTGGCGGACGAGGTCACGATCAGCAGCTTCGCACCCGCGGCGATGTCGATGCCGCCAATGTTGACGTCCCGAGTGACCAGACGGCGCCATGCGGCGACCGAGCCGTTATGACGCAGACACTCTTCGACGGCGTTCGGAATCAGCGATGGGTCGTCGCAGATCTCGCGCCAGACGTCCGGATGCTGGAGCAGCAGCTTCATGGCGTTCGCGGTGGCGTTGGCCGTCGTCTCGTGCGCGGCCACGATGCCCGCCATCATCATCGAATGCAGGTACGAATCGGTGACGACGTCGGGATAATCCTTTTGCTTGCGAATGCCGTACTGCATCCAGCCCGACCCCTCGGGGTGCTGGCGCATCTTGTCGAGAATCTTGCCCGCCAGTTGCCAGAAATTGCCTACGGCGTGGGCCACGGCCACCTGCTCTTCGGGCTTGGGGCGTCCCCATGTGTTGACCGTGTGCGCGATGGAATACTCGCGCAGCTTGTCCATGTCTTCCTCCGGCACGCCGAGGAAGTGCAGCGCCACCGTGAGCGGCACTTCCCACAGCATCTGGTCGACGAGATCGGCGCGGCCGTCGTTGATGAAGCGATCCACGTAGTCGCGTGCGAGTTGGCGCACCAGCGGCTCGTGATGCTTGAGATGCTCGGGCGTGAACGGCTCCATCAACACGCGACGACGCGGCATGTGGGCGGGTTCGTCTTCGTTCACCAGCGTGCGGTTGAGCGCGAAGCCGTAGGAGGCGAGCACGGCATTCGCCTCCGGTCCGGTCGGCGTGATCTTTTCCAGCGCAATCGACGGGCTGAACGTGAGGTTGTCGCGGAAGATCGCCTTGATGTCGTCGTAGCGCGTGACAACCCAGTAGCCGAGCTTCGGGCTGTAGAACACCGGCTCTTGCTCGCGCGCCCAGCGCACGTACTCGGGCGGGTCTTGCTGGTAGCCGTCTTCGAACGGGTCGAAGTCCGCGGCACGGGCGCTCACAGGGCATCCGTTGGGGGCCGTGGCGGCAGGCGTCTGATGAAAGGGGCAGCCGCCGGCGGCGGCCGTGTCGGGGGTGGGGGCAATCGGTTGGCTCATCCGTTCACGCTCTCTGGGTCCGGTGTGACGAGCGCCGCGTTGGGCTCGCGACGACACGCGCAATATGGAACAAGTGTAGAGGAGCGATCACGCGATCGGGCGGTGCGCCTCTCCTCCCTGGAATTTATTAAGCGTAAATATAATACGCATTGCGTAATTTGGTGGACTGGGGTTAACCTCTAGCCTTGCCGATGCCGGACAATATCGCTTTGCATCATAAAATCTCGGCGATGACGACAAGCAAACGACCCACCGCAGACCTCCCGCGCAGCGCCGATACGCCTGTACGCGCGACGACCGGCCTCACGCCATCGCGCACCGATGCCCATCATGACGACGATGTTACCGACGCACCGCGCGAGCGCGGGCGCCGTCAACGCGTGCAATCGGCCGAGACCGGCATGGTCGTGCTCAAGGGGCTGGCCCGGCTGGGCGGTCGCGCGAGCCTGACCGCGCTCGCCCAGCATGTACAGCAAAGTCCGGCCAAAGTGCATCGGTATCTAATGAGTCTCGTGGAGGAGGGCCTCGCCGCGCAGGACACCGACTCGCAGCACTACCATCTCGGACTCGAAGCGATGCTCATCGGCGTGGCGGCCATGCGGCAGGCCGACCCGGTGCGTGCGGCCGAACCGGCGCTCGTGCGCTTGCGCGAAGCCTTCGATGTCACCTGCTTCATCGCCGTCATGGGCAACAAGGGACCGACCATCGTGCGTTTCGAGGAGCCGGGCCTGCCCGTGACGATCAACGTGCGCATCGGGTCGGTAATGTCGATGCTCTGGTCGGCCGCCGGCCGTGTTTTTCTCGGATGCCTGGACGATCCGCAAGTGATGGCGATGGCCGAAGCCGAGTTGGCCCATGCCTCGCCGGAGCAACGCGCACAGCTCGATGCGTCCGATCCCATCGGCGCGCTGCGTGCCGAGGTGCGCGCCGCGCAGGGGGCAAGCGTTCGCGACACCAACCTGACGGGGATCAGCGCGCTGGCCGCGCCGGTCTTCAACTACGACGGCCGCTTGGTCGGCGTCGTCACGGCGCTGGGTGCCACGGGCGGGTTCGACGCGCGCATGGACGGCCCGATTGGCGAGGCGGTGCGCCGCGAAGCCTTGTCCGCAAGCCATGCGCTGGGCTATCGTCCGACGCTGCCGTCCGGCGCCTGATGGGGCGGCGTTTCGCAGAACTGACGATCGGTTTCAGGATTCGGGACAGCGAGTGTCGGCGCGGACCTCAACGCAAGGGCGATTGGCCTGAATTTGCGCTATTCTGACCCGCTGTTTTTCACCGTCATCGACTTCCTGGAGGAGACACCCATGCGTCGTCGCTCGCGCCGTATTTTCGCTGCCGCTCTGACGGCCCTGTCGCTGCCGATGGTGCCGCTCGCCGCGCATGCCAAGGCGCTCACCGTATGCACCGAAGCCAGCCCCGAAGGCTTCGACGTCGTGCGCTACAACTCGTTGACGACGACCAATGCGTCGGCCGACCCGGTGTTCAATCGTCTGGTCGAGTTCGATGCGTCGCAACGCAAGGTCGTGCCCAGCCTGGCGACCCAGTGGAGCGTCAGCCCCGACGGCCTGACCTACACGTTCACGCTGCGCCCGAACGTGAGCTTCCACAGCAACAGCCTGTTCAAGCCGACCCGCGCGTTCAATGCCAACGACGTCGTCTTCACGTTCGAGCGCATGCTCGACGACAAGGCGCCGTGGCACAAGCTCACGCCGTCGGGCTTCCCGCATGCGCAATCGCTCTCGCTGGGCAAGCTGATCAAATCGGTGCAGAAGGTCGACGACCATACCGTTCGCTTCACGCTGTCCGAGCCGGATGCCGTGTTCCTGTCGATGCTCTCGATGGGCTTCGCGTCGATTTATTCGGCCGAGTACGCCGACAAGCTCATCGCGATCAACAAGCCGGGCGAGATGAACGCGCGGCCCATCGGCACGGGCCCGTTTGTCTTCCGTAGCTATCAGAAGGACAGCGTCGTGCGGTACGACGCCAACAAATCGTACTTCGGCGGCGCGCCGGCCTCGGATCGTCTCATCTACACGATTGTGCCGGACGCAGCCGTGCGCGCGCAGAAGGTGAAGGTGGGCGAGTGCCAGATCGCGCTCTCGCCCAAACCGGTCGACGTGCAGGCAGCGCGCAGCGACAAGGCGCTCCGGGTGGTCGAGACACCGGCATTCATGACGGCGTTCGTCGCGATCAACACCCAGCACAAGCCGCTCGACGATAAGCGAGTCCGTCAGGCGCTGAACATGGCGTTCGACCGCGCGAACTACGTCAAGCAGGTGTTCGAAGGGGCCGCAACGCCAGCCACCAACGTGTATCCGCCCAATACGTGGAGCTTCGCGAGGAATGTGGCCGCGTATCCGCTGGACATCGCCAAAGCGAAGCAGTTGCTCGCCGACGCGGGCTTCCCGCAAGGGTTCGAGACGACGATCTGGACGCGCCCGACGGGCAGTCTGTTGAACCCGAACCCACGTCTGAGCGCCGAGATGCTGCAAAGCGATCTCGCCAGGATTGGTGTTCGGGCGCGGATCAAGACCGTGGAGTGGGGCGAGCTGATTCGTCGCGGCAAGGCGGGAGAACATGATTTGCTCTTCATGGGCTGGTCGGGCGACAACGGCGACCCCGATAACTTTCTGACGCCGCAGTTCAGTTGCGCGGCCGTGCAATCAGGCACCAATTTCGCGCGCTTTTGCGACAAAGACCTTGACCAGTTGATCAGCGAAGGCAAACGCTCTCATGATCTCGCCGCGCGAACCGTGAAGTATCAGGTCGCGCAGCGCATGATCAAGGACGATGCGCTCTGGATTCCATTGGCGCACCCGATTGCAGCGGTCATCACGCGCGCGGACGTGACCGGATACGAGGTGAGTCCGTTCGGCCGACAGGACTTCTCCGCCGTGCAAGTCAAGTAAGCCCCACGCCGATGGTTCGACCATGCCCGCCGTCGGGGCATGGTCGAGCCGTTGGGTCCTTAAGGGCATTGTCGCGGCATCCCCCCCTCTGGCGAGCGCTCTGCTTCGCCAAACTGCACATCTGAAACCTTTCTGAATTCCACCATTTCGCGTTGAACGGCTACCGGGCGTTCTGTGACGCGAGCCGCTCATCATGCGCGCCTCATGCACCGCTCAACCTTGCCTCATGAACCGGTCGTCCGTGCGGTGGATTGCCACAATGATGGGGCGTGTTGTAGGCGTTTCAGGAACGAAACGTTTTCGGCGCACCGCTTCACGATGTCTCGCAAATTAAGGTATTAATTTGTTTTAAATCAATAATTTACAGTGATTGGCACGGAAATCGCGTATATGAATCGCGTATGGCGAAGCGCCAACCCGAACTTCCAGCAGGCTGTTGGCGAGGTACTCCTGTGCTCGCGTGCATGGGACGGCCAGCTATTGCCCGCGATTTTCGCTGACGTGCTCGCGCCGTAACGCAGCCTATGTTGGCCGAGGGGTGCGTGTGTCGAAGTGAGTGTGCGCGGGGAGGGAACCATGAACGGGTTCAAGGCGACTTTGGTGACGGCAGCCGCAGCGGTTGTGCTGTGCGGCATTTCGATCAACGCATTACATGCGGCGGGAGGCGGTGGGCACGGTGGTGGCGGTGGCATGGGCTTTGGTGGCGGCAGTAGCGGCGGGCTGGGTGCCTTTGGTGGCCCCGGAGGATTTGGGAATGGCTTTGGCGCCGGTGCCGGCATAGGTGGCGCAGGCGGCTGCGGTTGCGGCGGTCACAGTGGCGGCGGCGGTGGGCCCGGCGGCGGCGGAGGCGGGGGG
>NZ_AKXS01000317.1:0-424 GCF_000282835.1 Pandoraea sp. B-6
GCTGCCCAACATCATGAAGGCGAAGAAGAAGCCGCTGGAGACGGTCAAGCCGGCGGATCTGGGGGTGGACGTGAGCCCGCGCCTGAAGACGCTCAAGGTGGTGGAGCCGCCCAAGCGCAGCGCGGGGGTGAAGGTGGCGGACGTGGCAGCGCTCGTCGAGAAGCTGAAGCTTGAGGCCAAGGTCATCTAAGGGGAGACGACGAGATGAGCATTCTTGTAATTGCCGAACACGACAATCAATCGATCAAGGCTGCGACCCTGAACACGGTGGCCGCCGCGCTGCAATGCGGCGACGACGTGCATGTGCTGGTCGCGGGCAACAACGCGAAGGCGGCGGCTGACGCGGCCGCACAGATCGCCGGCGTGAAGAAGGTGCTGCTGGCCGACGCGCCGTACTTCGGTGACGGCCTGGCCGAGAACATCG
>NZ_AKXS01000318.1:0-638 GCF_000282835.1 Pandoraea sp. B-6
AAAGCAAAAACCCCTTGCTACACGAGTTAGCAAGGGGTTTTTAGGGGGAGCCTGACGATTACCTACTTTCACACGGGTATCCGCACTATCATCGGCGTGGAGTTGTTTCACGGTCCTGTTCGGGATGGGAAGGGGTGGTTCCAACTCGCTATGGTCATCAGGCATAACTTGTATGTTCTGCTGAGCGAGGCTCAACAAAACCAATTTGGAAGAAGCGTAGTACTACATTGGTTGGGTTGTGAGTTGTATCGGCACACTGCACGACACTCACACCAGGAAAAACACACTGGTTATAGGATCAAGCCTCACGGGCAATTAGTATCAGTTAGCTTAACGCATTACTGCGCTTCCACACCTGACCTATCAACGTCCTGGTCTTGAACGACCCTTAAGGGGAATCGAGTTCCCAGGGAAGTCTCATCTTAAGGCGAGTTTCCCGCTTAGATGCTTTCAGCGGTTATCTCTTCCGAACATAGCTACCCGGCGATGCCACTGGCGTGACAACCGGTACACCAGAGGTTCGTCCACTCCGGTCCTCTCGTACTAGGAGCAGCCCCCTTCAAACTTCCAACGCCCACGGCAGATAGGGACCAAACTGTCTCACGACGTTTTAAACCCAGCTCACGTACCTCTTTAAA
>NZ_AKXS01000319.1:0-1085 GCF_000282835.1 Pandoraea sp. B-6
TGACCTCCCCCCGCTTAACCGAGCACCTTGACCTAGAGATTTCCGGCGTCAAGGTGTGCGAGTCGGAACTCGCCCGGAGTCAAATCGCCTAGCGAGCTATGCGGTCTGACGTCGTTGTAGTCCTGTCGCCAGTCCTCGATCTTTTCACGAGCGTCGTCCAATGACAGGAACCAATGCACGTTCAGGCATTCATCCCGGAAACTGCCATTGAACGACTCGATGAACGGATTGTCCGTGGGTTTGCCTGGCCGAGAGAAATCCAAGGTTACGCCATTTTCATACGCCCAGTGATCTAGCACATGCGAAATGAATTCGCTTCCGTTATCGACCTGTATGCGTTTCGGTGTACCGCGCAGCGCTTTCAGATGCCCCATCGTGGCCACCACGTCTGCCGCCTTCAAGGCGTAATCGACGGTAATCGCCAAGCTCTCCCGACTAAAATTATCGACCACAGTTAAGGCCCGGATTTTCTGCCCGTTGAACAGCTGATCGGCCACGAAATCCATGCTCCAACAGGCATTCACGGTAGAGATTTCAGGGCGCTCCATGCGATGTGCTGCGGCAACACGACGGCGTGGTCGCTTACGCCGCAGATTCAGCCCTTCCTCGCAGTAGATCCGGCACGTCTTCTTGTGATTGATAAGCCAGCCTTCGCGTCGCAGCAGGACATGAATGCGCTCCGCGCCATAACGTATTCGCGTCTGGGCGATCTCCCGGATACGTCGTCGCTCAGCACGGTCATCGCGCGGGTGAGGTTGATAAAAATACGTGGCCTGACGCAACTGCAGCACCGCCGTCGCGCGCCGAATGCTCACCCGATACGCTTGCATCAAAAAGTCAGCCAGCTCGCGCTTACGGGCCGGCTTCACAGCTTTTTTTGCACCACCTCCTGCAGCATCTGCTTGTCCAGACTGAGGTCGGCCACCATGCGCTTGAGCCGTGCGTTTTCCTCTTCCAGCTGTTTCAGCCGCCGCAGCTCGGAAACGCCGAGGCCGCCGTACTTTTTCTTCCAGTTGTAGAACGTGGCTTCCGAAATACCCATCTTCCGGCACACTTCTGCCACCGTGGTACCCACTTCGGCTTGC
>NZ_AKXS01000320.1:0-396 GCF_000282835.1 Pandoraea sp. B-6
GCGACGATTTAGAGTCCAATCACGTAGTCAGGAGATTGGACATGAAGAAGCGATTCACCGAAGAGCAGATCATCGGCTTCTTGCGAGAGGCCGAGACTGGCATCCCGATCAAGGATCTATGCCGCCAGCATGGGTTCTCCGAGGCCAGCTATTACCTGTGGCGCAGCAAGTTCGGCGGCATGAGCGTGCCCGACGCGAAGCGACTGAAAGAATTGGAAGCCGAGAATGCCCGGCTGAAGAAGCTGCTGGCGGAGTCAATGCTGGAGAACGAGGTCACGCGCGAGGCCTTGCGAAAAAAGTGGTGAGCGCACCATCACGCCGAGAGCTGGTGCGCCACATGACCGAGCGAGGCCTGAGCGAACGCCGAGCCTTGCAGGTCATCGGCATGAGCGCCAG
>NZ_AKXS01000321.1:0-366 GCF_000282835.1 Pandoraea sp. B-6
ACGGTGGCGTTTTCGACGGTCGCCATACTCGTATTCGCCCTGGTGGGCACGTTCCTCTATGATTCGTTGGCCACCGAGCTGCAGCGGCGCGACGACATCGAAATTACCGGCAAGCTGAACCAGTTCCTCCAGCTCATTCGCGATCAGGGCTCGATGGCGGCGATAAGGTCCAATCCGGCACTCTTCCACGAGGTGCTGCTCTCGCACCCTGGCGTCTATCTCGGCATCTTCGACGAGAACAACACGCCGCTCGTGGAACACTCGGACGCGGAGGCAGTAGACCTGTTGCCGGTAGCGACGTCGCACCACGCTTTGGGTGTGCCCTTTACTTGTGAGCCTGCGGGAATCGGCCTGTCGCGATGTATC
>NZ_AKXS01000322.1:0-227 GCF_000282835.1 Pandoraea sp. B-6
TGCAGAAAGGGGCCCCGGTCCATCCCCCTCCACGCCCCCAGTCCCCCCACCGACACCGCCCGCTTCCCACGCCTCCCCCCACACCGCCCCTGTCCCGTCGACACCGCCCGTCTCCATCGCCATCGCGACGCCGCACCCGCCCCGCGCGTGCTCCGCATCTGCCGCAGGACGGCCGCGTCGTCGCCCACGCCTCTCCAGTCCCTCTTCTCCTCCTACCTCCTTCTTGC
>NZ_AKXS01000323.1:0-283 GCF_000282835.1 Pandoraea sp. B-6
TGGACACGGTGACGGCTGCACGTCTCGCCTGACTCACGTAGATCCACTGTAATCTTGCGATAGCCATAGACGCCACCACTGGCCAACCAGGAGTGCTTGATCAGACCAAGCAATCGATCATCCTCGCGCTTGCGAGCGCTGACCGCCTGACGCTGCCACACGTAATAGCCGCTGCGATGCACGCCAAGTATCCGGCACATCGACTTCAGACAGAACTCGCCGATATGGGATCGCATGAATGCGTACCTTGCCGTTACCCCTTTGCAAAGTACGCGGCGGCTTT
>NZ_AKXS01000324.1:0-362 GCF_000282835.1 Pandoraea sp. B-6
ATCTCGGTCGCCTTTAAACCGTCAACACTGATCTCATTGACTTCTTCTGCAAGCGGAACGAGCTTTTTCTTGAGGTTACGGCCGCGTGGCGTGAGGTAGACGTGCGTGTTCTTGCGGTTGCCGGGGGCATAACGACGCTCGACATAACCGAGCTTTTCCATCGCCTGCACCGCGCTGAAGGTGGTGGGCGTCGTGGTTCCGGTCTCGTCGCTGAGCTCCTTTTGCGTGAGCCCGTCGTTGACCCAGAGCACGCGCAGGAAAGCCCAGTGGCCAAATGACACCTCATGTTGCGCGAGGCGCATTTGCAGTCCGCGCACCATCGCGCGGGCTGCATCCTTGATCAGGTGGGCGAGACGATCGTC
>NZ_AKXS01000325.1:0-211 GCF_000282835.1 Pandoraea sp. B-6
CGGGCACCCAGTTCGATCTCGATATTGGTCAGACCCCCATCAACATTACCGGCCAGGCACGAACCGCCACGCTGATCAACGGCACCCTGCCCGGCCCGATTCTGCGCTGGCGCGAAGGCGATGACGTTACCCTGCGCGTCGCGAACAAGCTTCAGGCGCAGACTTCCATTCACTGGCACGGCATCCTGCTGCCGAGCAACATGGATGGGGT
>NZ_AKXS01000326.1:0-1340 GCF_000282835.1 Pandoraea sp. B-6
GCCGCGTGCATCGTCGCGCGATAGTCGCCGCCTTCGGACCAGTCTTTCGCTTCCTGTAAGTACTGAGCCTTCAACGCCGGATCGTTGGTCTTCTTCGCCAGCTCTCGAGCCTCATTGGCTTTCCTATCCGCATAAGTCCCGATGTCGCGCGCCACGGCCTCACCCGCTGCCGTCGCCGCTTGCATCAGACGCGACTGGTCGTTGAGCAAATCCTGTAAATCAGGTGTGCGAGTGACCGTCCCATTCAAGTCAGCAGTATCGCGATTCAAACTCGCCAGATCCTGCGTCTGATTCGCCTCGTCGGTCAGTGTGATCGTGCCTTCGCTTACGCCGGTGCGCGTCGTGGCCCGCTCGCTACCGCTCTCCATTTGCGGCAACATCGGAGAAATCCCACCTGTGTTCTTGCCGGAGCTATTGCCCGTCGTACGCTCGTTCGCACCGCCATTCCCAACGGTGGCGCCGCCACCGACACCAAAACTATTGGCGCTGTATTCCGAATGGTTCTCAATGTCGGAGAACGTCAACGTGGCTGTCGTCAGTTGATTCTTTGACGGATCCGCGGTGCTCGCAATGTAGGCGCCCTTCAGATCGGTGTTACCCGTCACGCCGACGTCGAACCCGCCGCCGCCCGCCTGGATTCCGGATTGCTCCTCCACGCCCGCATAGTTGCCGCTTGCATTGCCGCGTGCGTAGCTCGCGCTCCCCGACGCGCCTCCCATGCTGAGATTTATGCCACCGCTCAGGCTCTGCTGGTGCGCGGAACTCTCGCTCGTATCCTGCACGCTGGCGATGTTCAGATCCCCACCCACGCGCGCAATGACCTTGTCGGCATTCACGTTTGCGCCGACGATATTCGTGTCGCCACCGCTCGCGATCACCGCCGTCTGGCTCGCGTTGATGTGGGTGTTGTTCTGGAATTTGGAATCCGAGTTGGCATCGCCGTTCGACTTCGAGAGCGACGCCGATACGCCCCATCCGCTCGTTCCGTAAGACACGCCTACGCTGCCGCTCTTCGACTCGTTCTCGCTGCGCGACGACTCGGTGTCGGTGCTGTGACTCAGGTTGACCTGATTGTTGGCTTGCAGGAGAACGTCCTTCGCATCGATGTTCGAGCCGATGATGTTGACGTTGCCTTTCCCCGACGCCGCATCCCCGGTCGCAATGAACGCCGCCGTGCCTCCCGCCTTGATGTTGCTCGAAATATTCTGCGCGCTGTCGGACGACGAGGTCGACTTGCTGCTCGACGTCCCCCAGCTCAACTCGATCTTGGCTTCCGGTTTGGCACCGCTGGCGAGCGCATCGAGCGCTCCCTTCCCTTCGCCAAGCGCGCCGACGGCGCC
>NZ_AKXS01000327.1:0-222 GCF_000282835.1 Pandoraea sp. B-6
CAGTCGCCGAACCTCGGCGCTTTGATCCAACTCTGTCTGCCGCACGATATCGGGCTGGCCGAACTTCAGCTTCCACGCATACAGACTGTGTGTCGTGATGCCCAGTCGCTGTGCCACATCCCTCACCGAATGACCGCGCTCGGTCACTTGTTTAACTGCCTCGATCTTGAACTCATCCGTATACCGCTTGCCACTCATACTGACCTCCTCGGTTGCCATAAA
>NZ_AKXS01000328.1:0-1226 GCF_000282835.1 Pandoraea sp. B-6
AAGCCGAATGGCCGTGACGGCAACGACGGCGCGGGGCGTAGCCCGTAAAGCCCGGCGGCGCATCGCGCCGACACGCCATGCCCTGGCCGTAACCGCAGACACTGCTCCCAGTCTGGAAGACGTAACCTGCAATGGACGCTGCCTGCCGCTGCCTCGTTCGGGACGAACGAACAGCGCAGCGCCCCGCCATGTGACGGGGCGCAGTGGGCGGCTGTCAGGCCGCCTGGGGCTTGCTGCGCGACCAGATCAGGTCGTGCGTGCCGTCCTCGCCTTCGATTAGGCGGGCGTAGACCGTGGCCGGGAACGAAGGATCGTCGAGGGTCACGGAGATGTACTCCCGCCCGGCCTCGCTGGTCTTCTTCCACGCCGCGCCGATGTCATGGCTGGCTGCCTGCAGGCGGAAGTCCGGGGCCTTCTCGTTGTCCCCCTTGTCGTTGGGCACCAGCTTGACCTTGACGTTGAGCGTCAGGGTGCGAAGCGTGCCGGTGAAGCCGTCTTTGTCTGCGGTGAAGCTGCCGATGTTGGCCATGATGAAACTCCTTTTGGTGGAACAAGGTTCGCGCCCATCGCGTCCTTGTTGTGATCCGGCCGGCGGGGGACGGGCGGGCCGCACCGCTTGCGGTCGAAACGCAGTGGAGAGCCGGAAGGCGAAAAGAATTTGGCCCGCGAGGAATCTGCGCAGCAGAGGGGAAATTGTTTTCGCTGGACGGTTGCAGCCATGAAGCCCGAGGCGCAGCCGCGCCACCGCCAGGATTCACAACAACACAAGGACGCCTTGGGCCGAACCACCCCCAATTCGAAGGGAGACAGGGCCGACTCGGCATCCCCGCCCGAAGGCTGTTCCGGCTCGCCCTCTGACGCGGGCCAGGTCAACACCCCAACGACAGGCGAGAACGCCCCTGCCGCACCTTGCGGCGCCGCTCTTGAGGCGTGGCGTGGAAGCTCCATGGCGATGTCGGGCGGGATGCCCGTGAACCGTCCTTCGTGACGTGATGGGCGAGAACCGCCAGCGTTGAGGACGGCACGCATCTGCACAACCTGCCGCAGCAAGCATCAGCGTGTTCGCCAACGCACCGTCCATTGCGAAGAGGCGCTGATCGTGCCGATCCGGCGCAGCCGGTTCGGCAGCATCGAGGGGCGCCAAGCTGCGCGCGGCGGGGATAGCCCGTAGGGCTTTCCCCTAGAGGCAAGCGCAGCGCGCAGCACCGCAGGCGCGAAGGCGTGAG
>NZ_AKXS01000329.1:0-16032 GCF_000282835.1 Pandoraea sp. B-6
GCCAGCGCTGCCGAACTGAGCGGGCGCACGACCGTGGCACGCGTCGCCCCGGTCGCATCCAACGCGACGGCGAGCGTATCGGGTACCGCCGACGGCAAGGCTTCCGCTGCCGGTGCACCCAAGCCCGCCCCGGCGCCGCATCGTCAGCCGGCCGTGAGTCCGACCGTCGCCGACGAAGCTCGCCATCGCGCGGCCATTCGCGCGCAAGGAGGAACGCCATGATGGCGCTCGACAAACATACGTGGAAGCAGCAGGTGAAACGCCTGTTCGTCGGTTTCGACAGGCCCCTGGCGCTGATCGTCTTCCTGCTGTTGTGCGTGGGACTGGTCACGCTCTATAGCGCCAGCATCGATGTGCCCGGGCGCGTCGAAGACCAGGTGCGCAACATCGTGCTGACGTTCATTCTGATGTGGCTGCTGGCGATGCTGCCCACGCAGACACTGATGAAGTTCGCGGTGCCGCTCTATACGGCCGGCGTAGCACTGCTCATTGCGGTCGCGATGTTCGGGCTGACGAAGAAAGGGGCGAAGCGCTGGCTGAACGTGGGGATGGTGATCCAGCCGTCCGAGATCATGAAGATCGCCATGCCGCTGATGCTGGCGTGGTACTTCCAGAAGCGCGAAGGCAATATTCGCTGGTTCGACTATCTGGTCGCCATGGTGTTGCTCGGCTTGCCCGTGGGGCTGATCGCCAAACAGCCTGACCTCGGCACCGGCCTGCTGGTGGCCGCCGCCGGACTTTACGTGATTTATCTGGCCGGACTGTCGTGGAAGCTCATTCTGCCGGTACTCGTCGCTGTCGTAATCGGCATCGGCACCGTTCTGGCCGTGCAGGACAAGATCTGTCAGCCGGGGGTCGAATGGTACTTCCTGCACGACTACCAGAAGCACCGTGTGTGCACGCTGCTGGACCCAACGTCGGATCCGCTCGGCAAGGGCTTCCACACGATCCAGTCGGTCATTGCCATCGGCTCGGGCGGCACAACCGGCAAGGGCTGGCTGAAGGGAACGCAGGCCCACCTCGAGTTCATTCCCGAGAAGCACACCGACTTTATTTTCGCGGTGTTTGCCGAAGAGTTCGGGCTGATCGGCGAAGCCGTGCTGCTGGTGCTGTATCTGCTGCTGGTCGCGCGCGGGCTGGTGATCGCGGCCTCCGGCGCCACCTTGTTCGGGCGCCTGTTGGCAGGGTCCGTCACGATGATCTTCTTCACCTACGCCTTCGTGAACATGGGCATGGTGAGCGGCATTCTGCCGGTGGTCGGCGTTCCGCTTCCGTTCATGAGCTACGGCGGCACCGCGCTGGTCACGCTCGGCCTGGGGATCGGCATTCTGATGAGCGTGGCGCGCGAGAAGCGCCTGATGCAAAGCTAACGGGCCGGCGCAGGGGACAGGGTGGGCGCGGGCCCCCGATTCATCGCATCGAGCTTGCCTTGGGCGGCCACGTCGCCCTGGGCGGCGGCCTTTTCGTACCATAGACGCGCACGTCCGAGATCCGGCGTCACGACGCCATAGCCCCGCTCGTAGTAGCTCGCCACGATATACTGCGACGGCAGATCGCCACCGCGCGCGGCTTTCTCGTACCAACCAAACGCTGTCTTGTAATCCTTGGGCACGCCGCGCCCGATGAAATACTCGTTGGCGATGGCCGCCTGCGCCTGCACATGGCCCTGCTTCGCCGCCTTTTCGTACCAGAGATTGGCCTGGGGAATCGATTTTCCGACGACATAGCCGTCGTCGAACATCTTGCCGTAGACGTACTGCGCCTGGGTCATGCCTGCGTTCGCCGCGCGCTCGAGCCACTGCACGGCGCCGCTCGGATCGGGCGTGCCGCCCTCGCCGTTGAGAAGCATCATGGCGTAGTCGAACTGGGCGAGACGATTGCCCTGCTCGGCCGCCCGGCGAAACTCACCGAGTGCCTGCGACTGCTGGCCCGCCTCATAGTGCTGCACGGCCTGATCGGTCAGCCCCTGGGCCGGGGCTTGCGCGGCGGCTACCGCATAAGGAATCGGCTGGCAGGCCGCCCCCACCAACGTGGCGGCGAGACCGGTGAGCAGCCGGCGCATGGCGTAAGACGTCGACATCGCGAATCTCCCGAGACAGGCTTTGGACGTATTGTGCGCCAAATGGGCAAGATGCGCCGGGGCGAATGCCGGCGCCGGTTTCGCCGCCGTGTTGACGATCGAGATCGCGTCGGCCAAGGTGAAAGCCCCGGCGTGGGGCCAGGGCTTGGATGGGCGGCAAGACGTCCGACTTACGGCTTGATATACGCGTAACCCTTCTGCTGCAAGCGCGTGAGTTCGACGACACCGGACGGCGTGAAGTCCGCGTCGAGCACAAACTGGTCCTTCTTCAGGTTGCGCTGCTTCATCGTGATTTCACACACCTCGAACTTGACGCCACGCGCATGCAACGCCGCGATCAGCGGCCCGACGGTCGCGGCATCCTTGTAGCTTTCCATCAGGAAGTCGACCCCCTTCGCGTGCGCGACGACCACGATGTCGGTATCCGGCACCGTGTCGAGCTGGTTGCGAACGTTGCGCAAAGCGGCCAGCGCCTGTTGCTCGGCGTCGTTGATGTGATACACGACCTTGTCGCGCGCGAATGCCGGTGTGGCAGGCACGGCGAATGCCGCGAACAGGAATGCGGCCAGCAAGCCGCGCAGCAGCGTCTTCATTTGTGGAGTCTCCTATTGGTTACGTGGTGTCAGCCGCATCATAGCGCGTTGGCCCGCCCCAGGGCATCGCTCGGGCCCGGCGCGCCGGGCGTCACATCCCGCACCGAATACGGCGGCGGCCCCTCCCACCCCGCGTCGGTCTGCGTCGCGGCATCGAAACAGACCACTCGCTCCTCTCGCGCCGGAACGGGCAACCGCGCAGGGCCTGCGGGTCCCGAACTCACAAAATCTGCGCGCAATTCGCCGTGATCGAGCGGCGATGCGCTTAGCTGCCGCCGTGGGGGCACGGCAGCCACCGGTCGATTCACCACCTGATCCAGGGAATGCGGATTGCCGTGCGAATCTCGCCGCCGCATTGCGACAAGCTGTACCAAGGACTGCACGTTCTGCGCAATCACGTCGCTGCCCACTGAAATTCTAGTCATGCCAACTCCTGAAATGAAAAAACCCGCCAGACTCAAGATCTGGCGGGTTGGCACTTTCGGTCAGGTGGCCACTGGCCGCCGTCGAATTCGCCGGCGGGAGTGTCGAATTCGTGGCGGCGTGGGCGTCACCCCAGCGACGGGAGGACGCAGCATCAACGAAGATCTCGCAAGCGTCGAAGCGTATTACGCCGTGACTTCCGACCAGCAGTTCGGCGTCTCGTACAGACGCAGGCGCACCAGGCGCAAGTCGCGGCCGTAATGCGCGTCAAAGACGTGGCTCAGCGTGTCGAAGGCAGCCGCCGCCAGATTCTCGACGGTCGGCACCCGGTCGAAGACCACCGTCTTGTGGTCGGGCATCGTCTCGAGAAAATTGCGCACGGCCGTGTCGCCCTCATAAACGAGGAACGCGTGGTCCCACACCGACACGAGATGCTCATTGGCCAGGGCCTTCACGTCGGCGAAGTCCATCACCATGCCATTGTCGGAGGCCCCGCTCTCGCGGCTCACTTCGCCCGCGAGCGTGATCTCGAGCACATAGCGATGCCCGTGCAGGTTGCGGCACTGGCTTCGGTGGTCGGGAATGCGGTGGCCCGCATCGAATTCGAGTTTCCGGGTAATCGTAATCACGGCAACGGCTCAGGGAATATTCAGGTATTTGTGCGTCTGCATCGACAACGACCAGCGCGGATGCGCTTTGCAATAGTCGATCGCCAACTTCGTATTCGTGTCGCGCAGCGGTCCGTCCATCGGCTGGAGGTAGAAGTACTGGAAATCGAGCGCTTCGTACTCAGCCAGACGTTGGCGATCTTGCGGCACCACAACTTTCAGCTCATCGCCGCGCGTGACGATCAGCTCGGCATCGGCCTTCGGGCTCACGCACACCCAGTCGATCCCCTCGGGGATCGCTTGCGTGCCGTTGGTCTCCACCGCGATGCGAAAGCCCTCGGCGTGCAGCGCGTCGATGAGCGGCGCGTCGAGCTGCAACAGCGGCTCACCGCCCGTGCATACGACGAACCGGTGGGCGCGCTCGCCCGCCGGCCACAACGCCACGATTTGCGCGACGAGATCGGCCGGCGTACGGTACTTGCCGCCATTCTCGCCGTCGGTGCCGATGAAGTCGGTGTCGCAGAACTGGCAGACGGCGTCCGCGCGGTCCTCTTCGCGGCCGGTCCACAGGTTGCATCCCGCAAACCGGCAGAACACCGCCGGACGTCCGGCGTTGGCGCCCTCGCCCTGCAAGGTGTAGAAGATTTCCTTTACCGCGTACGTCATGTTGCCCTCGATTCTCCCAGGATCAGACCGCGCTGCGATCGTGATCGTGACCGCGCGCGCGCCACTGCTCGAAACCGCGCTGGCGCAACTGGCAGGCCGGACATTCGCCGCATCCGTAACCCCACGCATGCAGCACGCTGCGCTCGCCCAGATAGCACGTGTGCGTGTCTTCGCGCACGGTCTCGACCAGCGCGTCGCCGCCCAGATCCTGCGCCATCTGCCACGTGTCCGCCTTGTCGATCCACATCAGCGGCGTCTCGACGATAAAACGTTGGTCCATGCCCAGATTGAGCGCGACCTGCAGCGCCTTCATGGTGTCGTCGCGGCAATCGGGGTAGCCCGAAAAATCCGTCTCGCACATGCCGCCGACCAGCACGCGCAAACCGCGTCGATACGCAATGGTCGCACCAATCGTCAGGAACAGCAGATTCCGGCCCGGCACGAAGGTGTTCGGCAGATGGTTTGCCGCCATTGCGATCGTGGTCTCGCGCGTCAGCGACGTCTCGCTGATCTGGCCCAGGATCGACAGGTCGATCATGTGATCGTCGCCGAGGCGCGGCGCCCACTGCGCAAACCGCGCGCGCAGCTTGGCCAGCACGTCGGTGCGGCATTCCAGTTCCACCCGGTGGCGCTGGCCGTAATCGAAGCCCAGCGTTTCGACGCGCGCATAGCGCGACAGTGCCCACGCGAGGCAGGTGGTCGAATCCTGTCCACCGGAGAACAGGACCAGAGCGGAATCAGTGCTTGTCGTCATGATCATGCGCTAGCAGTATCGCCCTCGCCGTCAGGGCGACGGGGGCCGGGGCACGCGCTTGCGGCCGCCCCTCGGGCAGCCCGCGTGCGGGATAGGTCACGCGATTGTGAACCGCGACGCCCGGCATGGCTATCGTCAGGGCGTGATACCCATCATCGGGCAGCGTTTTCGTTCAAACGCAAAAAGGGCTTGCGATGTACGCAAGCCCTTCGAATTTGGTGGCCTGGGTCGGAATCGAACCAACGACACGCGGATTTTCAATCCGCTGCTCTACCAACTGAGCTACCGGGCCAAGAGAAAGCGATTATAGAGACTGCCGACGCTTCGCGCAAGCCCTTCGTTGAAAAAATCCGCTGGAAAGCGGCGTCGCAGCGCGCTCGGGCGCGCCGCACCTCCGTCATGTCTTGCTCTTCGAGAGCTCCACGCCCAGTTGCTTGAGCTTGCGATACAGGTGCGTGCGCTCCAGGCCCGTTTTCTCGGCCACGCGCGTCATGCTGCCGTGCTCCTTGGCCAGATGGTAGGCGAAGTAGGCACGCTCGAACGCATCGCGCGCCTCGCGCAGCGGAACGTCGAACGAGATGTCGCCCGACATGCCCACCACCGCCCCCGCGACGCCGCCATCGAGATCGTGCGCGCCGAGCGGCGCGTGATGCACCGCCGAGCCGTTCAGGCCCCCGCCCACGTGGCGCGGTTCGCTCTCGCCGAAGACGCCCGCGTCAGGCGCGTCGTCATCGGCGGCGAATGCGCTGGGCACGCCGCCAGACAGTTCGCGTTTGCCGCGCGCGAGCCCCTGCTCCACCGCCTGCAACAGCTTCTGCAGGGCAATGGGCTTTTCGAGGAAATTGAGGGCACCGATCTTGGTCGCCTCGACGGCGGTATCGATCGTGGCGTGGCCCGACATCATGATCACGGGCATCGTCAACAACTGCTGCGCCGCCCATTCCTTGAGCAAGGTTACGCCGTCGGTATCGGGCATCCAGATATCGAGCAGCACGAGATCGGGCGTGTGCGCGGCGCGAAAGGCCCGCGCTTCCTGCGCGTTCTCCGCGACCTCCACGACATGCCCCTCGTCGCTCAGAATCTCGGAGAGCAGCTCCCGGATCCCCATTTCGTCATCCACCACCAAAATGGTTGCCATTTACGCTACCTTCGTGTGTTCTGCCGGCTTGTTGCGCGACAGTTCCTGGTCGTCAGCCAATTGAGTAAACAAGATCGAAATCTGTGCGCCTGCACTGCCTTCGCCCTCGGGTAATGGCCGGTTGCGAATGTCGATGCGCGCCTGATGCGCGTCGATGATCTTCTTGACCATCGCGAGTCCGAGTCCGGTGCCCTTCGACTTCGTGGTCACGTAGGGCTCGAATGCGCGGGTCAGAATGCGCGCCGGGAAGCCCGGCCCGTTGTCCGTGATCGTCAAGCGCACTGCCGTGCGTTTCGGTTCGCCGGGCTGCATGTCCGTTCCTGCGTATTCTACTGTCTTCGTTTCCACCGTGATAAGAGGCTTTTCGGTTGCGCTGACGGCATCTTGAGCATTCTGCAGCAGATTATGAATAACCTGACGCAATTGCGTCGAGTCGCCGCGTATCTCCGGCAGGTCCGCATCCAGATTCGGACGAATCGCGCCGCGCCCTTCATCCACCCCGTATAACGTCAGCACCTCGCCGATCAACTCGTTGAGTTGCAGCGAATGCATGATCGCTGGCGGCAGTCGCGCGTAGTCGCGGAAATCGTCGACCATGCGCTTCATGGCCGCCACCTGGTTGACGATGGTCGTCGCGCCCCGGCGCAGCACCTCGGCATCGGCCGGCGGCAGCTTGTCGGACAATTTCATTTGCAGCCGCTCGGCGGAGAGCTGGATCGGTGTGAGCGGATTCTTGATCTCGTGTGCCAGACGCCGCGCCACCTCGGCCCACGCGACCGAACGCTGTGCCGAAATCACATCGCTGATATCGTCGAACACCACGACGTAGCCGCCGCCCGCACGTGTCGGCACGCCCGCCACCGCGACCATCGGCTCCGGCAAATGCGAACCGCGCACGAGCAGCGTCACGGCATCGGTCTCGCCCGGCAGCGTCAGACCGATCTGCTGCTGCCAGTGCCCGCCCGGGCCGAGATCGGCGTTCGCATCGCGATCGGCGAACGCGCGACGCAGCGTCTCACCAAACTCCACCAACGCCGGAATATGCGCGGGCGAGCGGTTCAGCTCACCCTGCAAGCTCTGCTTGAAGATGCGTTCGGCGCCGGCATTGGCCGTCGTCAGGCGGAAGTCGCGGTCGAAGACGAACACGCCGGCCGTGAGGCTCGACAGAATACTCTCCAAGTGCGCCTTCGAACTTTCAAGCGCCAGCCGATTGCGCTCGACCGTGGCGCGCGCGTCGGACAACTGACGCGTCATGGCATTGAACGCCTGCGTCAGGAAGCCCAGTTCGTCGTTGGTGCGCATTTCCCCTTTCGGCGACAAATCGCCTGCCGCGACTTCCTGCGTGCCGCGTGCCAGCAAGAAAAGCGGCCGCGCGAGCTGGTTGCCGAGTGCCAGCGCGAGCATCATCGCCACGAACGTGGCGAGGAACAGCGACAGCGTCAGCGTGCCGATATACATCTTTCGCAGGCCCGTGCGGCCCAGCGCCTTTTCCTGATATTCGCGATAGGCGCTCTGCACCGCCTCGGCGTTCTGCGCAAGATTGGCCGGCACCAGTTGCGTGACTTGCAGGAAACGCTCTTCGTCTTGCAATGACGACGTGTACCCGGAAGGAATGCGGATCACCACGCGCCAGCGCAATTGATCTCGTGCCTGATGCTTGTCGTAGCCCTCGCTGCCGCCTTCGATGGCCGTATAGCCGCGCGACTGCGTGCGCGCCTGACGCAGCATGAGCGGCGTCGGCAGATCCGGCACCAGCGCATTGAAGCTGCCAGACGCCGACGCGAGCACACGCCCATTGCCGTCGACGATGGTCGCGTCTTGCAGGCCGAACTGGTCACGCATGCGCAGCAGCGCGAGCGTTCCCCCCTTGTCGCCGCTCGACGCAAGGTTGTCGGCCACGAGTTGCGCCTTGGCGCTGAGGTCCGACAGACCGTTGTTGAGGATGGCGCGTCCGAGTTCGAGTCCGGAGTCGAGCGCCGTCTCGACGCGCACGTCGAACCACGACTCGATGCTGCGCGAGACGAACTGCAGCGACACCAGATAGATGATGCCGCCCGGCAGCACCCCCACCAGCGCGAAGAAGATGGCCAGCTTGGCGAGAAGTCGCGTGCCGAAGCGTCGCTCGCGCAGCCGCGCAAGAATGATCCAGACGAGCGCACCGACGATGAAGACGAAGATGATCGCCACCGCGATGTTCGCCGTGTAGAGCAGCGAATAGTAGCGATCGAAGAATTCGGTATTGGCCGATGCCAGCGCAAGCAGGCCGAACAGCCCGATGGCCACGAGCGCCATCGTGACGATCAGCGTGCGAATGACGATGCGCTTGAGCAGGCCGCCGCCGTTACTTGACACGGGCGACTCCGGGCGGCAGCGCCGCGCTGAAGGCAAGTGGCAAATGGCCCCTCAGACGGAACGCATGATTCACGGGGTCGAGCGGCGTGCTCGTCGCTACGACCGGGAGCGCCGGAGCGCTGGCCGCCGCCGACGGTGGCGCGGGCGAGAACATGAAGCGCGCCCAGTCGGAGCTGAGATTCCAGTCGCGATTGTTGACCGCGTCGATCTGGAACGGCTTGGGCATCAGCGCATTGTCGAGCCGCATGCGTACCGAGGCCTGATATTGCGTGCCAGGTTTGACGACGCCCTTCTCGATGACGCGCCAACCGCTCACATTGCGCACGAGCGCGAGCGCCTCGCGCAACGAGCCGAAGCCAAGCTGCAATCCGCTGTTGCTGCTGTTCCCACTATTGCTGGAGACGCGATACTGACGCGTGAGCGGCTGGAACCACAACCGCACGCTCTGCGACGTGGTCACGACCTTCTCGTCGAACCAGTACCAGCGAGAGCGAGTGAGTTCGAAGTCGGTTGTGAAATAGAGCGAGATGCCGCGATTGACCGCGTCCTCCAGGCTGCTGTTGAGCTCAAAGGCAAAGCGCGCGTCGAGCAACCAGCCGCCCTCGGACGGCTCGAGCCGCGCTTCGCGCACCTGGATGTCATTTTCGGCGCGCGCGGGCGCAGCGAAGCCGAGCGCAAAAACGCACAGCAGCAGCGGCAGCAAACTGGCCAGTAGCCGTTGGGAAAAGGTCACCGTTTCTGGAAGCGAGCGTAATAGAAGCCGTCGTGGGCGCCGCCAGGGGTCATCAGCAATTGCCCGGGAGCGTCCAATCGTACCGCATCTGTGCGAATACGTTCAAACCATTGCGCTTGCTGCTCATTTTCCGCCGGGAAGATCGAGCACGTCGCATAGATCAACTCGCCGCCCACGGCCAACGTGTCCCAGAGCGCCAGCAAAATGCGCCGCTGCTCTTCGACCAGGGCCGCAATGTCGGCCCGGCGACGCAGCCAGCGAATATCCGGATGACGCCGCACGATGCCGGACGCCGAACACGGCACGTCCGCCAGAATGCGATCGAACGGCATGCCGTCCCAGCCGCCGCCAGACCACTTCGACGGTGTGCCGGCGTCGCCGATCCGCACGTCCGCACTGAGTCCCAGGCGCTCGAGGTTTTCGTAGATGCGCGGCACGCGCAGGCGATCCGACTCGAGCGCCGTGACTTGCACGTCGGCCATTTCCAGCAAATGGCCGGTCTTGCCGCCGGGGGCGGCGCACGCGTCCAGCACCCTCATGCCGGCACGCGGTGACTCGCCCAGCACGAGCGGCGCGGCCAGTTGTGCCCCGGCGTCCTGCACCGACACCCATCCGTCGGCAAAACCGGGCAGACGGTCCACCGGCACGGCTTGCGCGAGCCGCAACGCGACCGGACCGATGATCTCGGCGTCCATGCCCGCCGCCGCCAGACTTGCCTGCATGGCGGCCACACTGACGCGACGTGTGTTCACGCGCAGCGTCATCGGCCCGCGGCTGTCGCCGGCGGCAAGCAACGTCTCCCATTGATCGGGATAGCCTGCGCGCACGGTGTCGATCCACCACGCGGGGTAGTTCCAGCGGGCTTCGGGCTGCTTCGCGATCTCGGCCATCAGGCGCTCGCGCTCGCGCAGGAAGCGACGCAGCACAGCGTTGGCCAACCCCTTCGCGGCGACGGTGCGACGCTGCACGGCAATCGCCTCCACGGCCTGGTCGACGACCGTAAATTCGGTGTACGCAGCATCCTCGGCGGCGTCTTGCAGCAACGCCAATGCGCACAGCAGGATGTCGCGCACGCGCGCTTGCAGTGCGGGCTTGACGAGCAAGGCGAGCAACGCGCGGCTGCTGCCCAGCCGGCGCACGGCGCGGTAAGCGAGATCTTGTGCGGCGGCCCGCACGGTCGGTGCGCATTGCGTGGTGGCCTGGGCCAGCGCTTGCGGCAATGCGGTGCCCTTCTGGACGGATTCGAGGGCCTGCGCGGCGCGCTGCAGCGCATAGGCCAGGGATTCGGTGGGCAGACTCGATTGCGGCATGGGCTTTCTACAAACGAACATGCCCGCGCGACGGCGGGCATGGGAGATATCGGACGGCTGTCGGGCCACAGAATAGCAGACTGGTGATGCGCGCCGGACGGTGACGCCCGCGCCGGCGGGCGAGGCCATGGCCGGCGAGCTCAGGCCTCACTTTCGTGCATGCGGCGCGCGATCAGGCCGGATACTGCCCGGTGCGCGCCATCTCCATCAGTCGGGCGACGCGCTCCTCGGTCGCCGGGTGTGTCGAGAACAAATTCGCGATCGCGCCGCCGGACAGCGGGTTCATGATCATCATCTGCGCCGTGGCCGGATGCTGCTCGGCCGCCTCGAACGGAATACCCTGCGCATAACGATGAATCTTGTCGAGCGCCATCGCCAGCGACTGCGGGTCGCCGGAGATTTCCGCGCCGCCGCGGTCCGCCTCGAATTCACGCGCGCGCGAAATCGCCATCTGGATCAGCGAGGCGGCCAACGGCGCGAGGATCGCCACGGCAATGCTCGCGATCGGATTGGAGGGGCGGCCGTTCTCGTCGCGCCCACCGAAGAACATGGCGAAGTTGGCGAGCGCGGAAATCGCACCGGCCATCGTGGCGGAAATCGTCGAAATGAGAATGTCGCGATGTTTCACGTGCGCCAGCTCATGCGCCATCACGCCGCGCAGCTCTCGATCGGAGAGCACACGCAAAATGCCGGTCGTGGCAGCCACGGCCGCGTTCTCGGGATTGCGCCCGGTCGCGAACGCGTTGGGCGCGTCCTCGTTGATCAGGTAGACCTTCGGCATCGGCAGCCCGGCACGCTGCGACAACTCGCGCACCATGTTGTAAAACTGCGGTGCGCTCGTCTCGTCGACTTGCTGCGCGTTGTACATGCGCAGCACCATCTTGTCCGAGAACCAGTAGGAAAAGAAATTCATCGCCAGCGCGAACGCCAGCGCGAGCATCATGCCCTGCCTGCCGCCGATCATGCCGCCCACCACCATGAACAACGCGGTGATGGCCGCCATCAGCAGGGTGGTCTTCATCCAATTGAACATGGTGTTCTCCTCTGCAAATCTTGATGACCCGAGGAAACCACGCACTTTGCGTGTCCTCGGGCGTTAGATGGTGCCGGTCGTCAAAAATTCAACGGCAGCGGCGTTCGCATCGATACTTTTCAGACGTTCGCTGGAATTTCCCGCCAATTCCGTGACGTTTTACGATTTTTCCGTACGGTTTCAATGAACAGAACGGTCGATTCGGTCGATATTACTTCGCCGGCGGGTGGCCTGCCGCGAAAACATCGCCGGGCGCCAGTGCGAACCCCGCAAGGAATTCACGTACCGGCAGACGTTTGCCGCCCGGCTTCTGGCACTCGGTCACATGAAGCGCGCCCGCCCCGCATGCGACGACGATCGCGTCGGCGCTCACGTCGAGAACGGTGCCGGGGGCAGCCCCCGGCTTGCCCGCCACGGCGCACGCGCGCCACAGCTTGACGGGGGTGTCGTGCACTGTGCCGAGCGCCCCCGGGAAAGGATCGAACGCCCGGACCTGGCGCGCCAGTCCCTCGGCGGGTTTGCGCCAATCGAGCACCGCTTCCTGCTTGGCGATCTTTTCCGCGTAGGTCACCCCGGCGTCGGGCTGGGCAACACTCGGCAGATGCCCGTCGCGCGCGAGCTGACGCAAGGCGTCGACGATCAACTTGCCGCCAAGCGCCGCCATGCGGTCGTGCAGCGTCGCCGTGGTGTCGTCCGGGCGGATGGGCTCGGCCTCGCGCAGAATCATCGCGCCGGTGTCGAGGCCGGCGTCCATCTGCATGATAGTGATGCCGGTCTCGGCGTCGCCCGCCTCGATGGCACGATGGATCGGCGCCGCACCGCGCCAGCGCGGCAACAACGAGCCATGGATGTTCAGGCACCCGTATCGAGGCAGATCGAGCACTTCCTGCGGCAGGATCAGGCCGTAAGCGGCCACGACCATGACATCGGGTGCCAGCGCGCGCAGTTGTTCGATGGCGGCCGCGGCTTCCTCCGGAAACTTGCCGTTACGGCGCAGCGACGACGGCTGCGACACCGGCATGCCATGCGTCTGGGCGTATCGTTTGACCGGACTGGCGTGCAGCTTCATGCCGCGACCGGCCGGACGATCCGGCTGAGTGAGCACCAACTCGACAGGGAAGTCAGCGGCGTCGATGGCGGCAAGCGCGGTTTGTGCGAATTCCGGCGTACCGGCGAAGACGATGCGAAGCGTCATGACGAACTTCCTTGGGCTAACGCGATAACTTATTTGACGGTGCCGGCGGCGGACGCGGCCACCGCAGTCGAAGGCGCCACGAAGGCGCGGAAGCGCTCGTTGGTATCGCCTGCACGGCCGCCCCGCCAGATCTCTCGCCAGCCGTCCGGCGCGGGGATGCGCGCGTTGGCCTTGTCGAGCACCAGCAGCACGTCGCAGCGCGACGCATCCGCCAGATCCGGAAGCTGTACCGGACGCACGTCGATGAAATAGTCGAGCATGGCGCGCTCCGACTCGCCGACGTTGAACGACCCGACGCATCGGGTCGCCAATGGCGTGCCATGTGGCGCCGCATGGGCAAGCGACTCACGCAGTCCCTCGAACGGCGTGCGGTAGCTGCGAGCCTCGTTGATCCAGGGCAGCAACAGCGTGGAAAGCGTTCCCCAGACGAACATCAGCCCGGCGAAACCGAAGACCAGGGCACCGAGCTGACGGCGGTGCACGATGGCACTCACCCACAACGCGGCGACGACAACCGCCGCGAGCACCAGCCCCGGCGAGAACGGCAGCACGTAATCGAGGGGCAGCCACTTGCCGATCGGGCCCGCGGCGACGTGCCCGTTCCCGGTCAGTTGCAGCCCCCAACGCACCCAGAGGAACAGTCCCAGCGCACTCATGAGCACGAGCGCCACGCCCGACCACGCCTTCTCGAGCCACGTTGGCAAGCGTGCGTTCGCACCCAGCACCGCGATAGCCGGAAAGAGCGGCAACATATAGATGTCGCGAATGGCCGACGACGCGACGAGCGTCGCCACGAACAAGCCGGCGTACAGCCAGAGCATGGCCTGCTCCGGAAAATCGATCACGTAACGCCGTAACCCGCCGCCCTGTCGCAGTTGCGCGATCAGCGCGCCCAGCGCGAGCCAGCCCGCCGGAAAGGTCAGCCCGATCAGGCTCGCGAGATCGCTGCCATAGGTCGTGCGTTCTCCGCCGAGATGGACAAAGCCGAAGAACCGACCGAAGTTGTTATCCCAGAACCACTCAATGAAAAGTGGCTCCGAGGCATGCCAGAACAACGCAGGCCAGATCACCAGCCACGGCAGCGACGCCAGCACCGCCCAGCCGAGCGCCCCCGCATAGCGGCGCGTACGATACGCCGGCACGGCGAGCACGACCAGTGCGGTGAGACCCAGCACACCGGGCACCAGCAGGCCCTTGCTCAGAAAGGCAATACCGGCGCCCGTGCCGAACAGGAGTCCCCACAAGCGCGACGAGTTCTCGGCTTTGGCCAAGCGGGCCAGCGCCGCCAGCGCGAGCGCGGCGCCTGCAAGTTGCGGCACATCCGCCGTCAGTTTGTGAATGTTCTCGATGGCCCCGAAGCTGCCGACCATGAGCATGGGCGCGAGCCAGTTGAATGTGTCCGTATTTTGCGTATCCGCAGGGCCGTAGAGGCGTTGCGCCAGCCGGCCGACACAGATCACCGCAATGACCAGCCAGGCGAGCACCGCGAGCTGGGCCGCATCGAAGACCGGCAGCACACCGGACGCCAGCCGAGCGAAGAACGCGCCCGTCCAGTACATCACGGGGGGCTTCTCCACGAACGGATCGGCGGCCACGTGCGGCACGACCAGATCGTGGCCGCGAAAGAAGTTGAGCACCATGCCGACGGAATACGGCTCGTCGGCTTTCCAGGGGTCGCGGTCGAACAGGCCCGCCAGCAGGAAGGCAAACAGGAGCGCGGCGCTCAGCCAGTAGATCGTGCGGGTGCGGGAGGACGACGAAGCGATGGCGATGGACATCTCGGCAAACAGTCGGGAGTTGGCCCGACGGCAGACGTTCGATGACGCCCCGTCGCAGCGGCAGAAAGCGGACACACGCGTCCGCGAGCGCTGCAAGTATAGAGGACTTTACCGGCCGCGCCCACGCTGGGCGCCGCCGGAGTGGTTCAGGCGCGTTCGACCTGTTTTTTCATCTTTTGCTTGATGCGGTTGCGCTTGAGCGGCGAGAGATACTCGACGAACACGCGGCCCTTGAGGTGATCCATCTCGTGCTGGATGCACACGGCGAGCAGGCCGTCGGCGTCCAGTTCGAACGCCTCACCCTGCTCGTTCAGGGCGCGCACGCGCACGCGGTCGGCGCGCTCGACTTCGTCATAGATGCCGGGCACCGAGAGGCAGCCCTCTTCATAAACCTTCTGTTCGTCGCTGCGCCAGACGATCTCGGGATTGATGAACACGCGCAATTCGTCGCGCGTTTCCGAGAGATCCATCACGATGACTTGCTCGTGCACGTCGATCTGCGTGGCCGCGAGGCCAATGCCGGGGGCGTCGTACATGGTCTCGGCCATGTCCTTGACGAGCTTGCGGATCCGATCGTCGACCTTGGCAACCGGCTTGGCCACCTTGTGCAGACGCGGATCGGGATATTGAAGAATTGTCAGTAATGCCATGATGAAAACGGGAATTCGCCGCATTGCCCTGCGAGTGGCCGTGAACGCACAATCCTGCGATGGCAGCTGCGTCGCGATGCTCGCGCCGCAGGGGATATCCGCCTTGGCCCCCCGGTCAATGCTTACCGGATGATGAAAAATTTTAGCATAGCGCCCCTCTCGACGCTGACGGCGGGCCACGCGCGACCCGCCCGAGCCTCTTGCGCCGAGCCCTGTCCCGAGGCCCGTTCTGACGTCATGTCCCGCGAAAGCGCCCTTCACACCGACGCCACGCACGATAGCCCTCATATCGGGGCCGACCGCGCGGAAATCAAGGACTGGCTGCGGCTGTGCCACACGCCCGGGGTACCCCCGGCTGCGGTACGGCGTCTGCTGAGGGCATTCGGGGTGCCTGAAGCGATCTTCCGGGCGTCGCGCGCCAGGCTCGCTGGCGTGCTGCCGGACACGCTCGTGGACAGGCTGCTCGCGCCGATGTCCGCCGAGTTGACGGCACAGATCGCCGGTACCGTCGACTGGGCCAGTCGTCCCGGGTGTGCGGTCGTCACGTTGTCCGAGCCGGCCTACCCGCGTGAGCTGCTGACGCTTGGCGACGCCCCCCCAATCCTGTATTGCCGCGGCGATGCCGGTCTGCCAAACCGCGCCGGGGCCATTGCGGCGGCGCTTGTCGGCAGCCGCCGCGCCACGCCGCAGGGACGCGACAACGCGCGACACTTCGCCCG
>NZ_AKXS01000330.1:0-587 GCF_000282835.1 Pandoraea sp. B-6
CGTTATCGCGGCGGCCCCGTCGGCGTGGTTGCCAACGTGCTAAACCGCGAGTTCACACCGACTGCCCCGAACCGGGTCTGGGTGACGGACATCACGTACATCCGGACCTACGAAGGCTGGCTATATCTGGCGGCCGTGATGGACCTGTACTCACGCCAGATCGTCGGCTGGGCTGCGCGCTCGACGATGACCAGCGATCTGGTTTTACAAGCACTGTTGGCGGCGGTCTGGAAACGAAAGCCCGGACCCGGTGTCATGGTGCATTCGGATCAGGGCAGTCAGTTCACCAGCGATGACTGGCAGTCATTCCTGAAGGCGCACCACATGGTACCGAGCATGAGTCGTCGCGGTAATTGCCACGATAACGCTGTGGCCGAGAGCTTCTTCAGCGCCCTGAAAAAGGAGCGGATCAAACGACGTATCTACCCGAGTCGGGCAACCGCCACCTCGGACTTGTTCGATTACATCGAAATGTTTTATAACTCGGTTCGTCGGCATGGCTCCGCCGGCGATCTTTCACCGATTGAGTTTGAACGGCGCTACGCGCCAAACGGCTCGTGAGTGTCTATGAAACTCTGGCCGGTCCA
>NZ_AKXS01000331.1:0-1270 GCF_000282835.1 Pandoraea sp. B-6
TACTGATCGGTTTAATCGGCAGTTGCATCCGACGGAGGAGCAGAAACTCAAGCAACTGCAGCAAGGCAAATCGCCCGAGGAGCAATACAGGTTGGCCGCGGCGAGTTGTGCGTTGGTTCGCTGCGCCGACGGTGTCCCAGATGGGGATCCGAGCAAGTCCGTTTTGCATCAGTTGCAGATGGACGGGGCGGAGTTCACGGCAGAGCAGAATACGTTGAAGCGGGCTGGTGCCTTTGATGGATATACCACAATACATAGCCTGAACGACAATTTCGATCGCTTCCAGATCAGCAATCGCGCTGTCGGCGCGGTGCAAGGCGTTATGGGTGCTGCCGCTGCTGCCGCCGCCATTGGCGCTGGCTGCTCAAGCGTTGTAGCGTGCGGCGCAGGAGCAATGATTGCTGGCACGAGCCTTGATTACTCAAAGGCTGGTATTACGCAACTTGTCCATGGAGATTCTGTACACACGTACGGAGAGCGTGCGCTTCAGAGCTTGGGCTTAGATTCTCAGTCAGCAGCGTTGACCTATGTCGCGTTGAGTTTGGGCGGAGCGGCCACAGCTTCTATCATACAAACGCAAGCGGGAAAGCAAGTGGCAGCGTTTAACGAAGCGGCTCGCCTGACTTATACAACCGAAAAATTCGGAACCCAAGGTGTTCAGCTGTCCGCCGCCGTAATGCAAACGCCACAAGCGCAGGCGATATTGGACGTATATATTGCTGCGGGATTGAAACAAGATGACGCGATACGATATACCAGAAACTTGATCAGCTCCGGAACGACATTGCCAACGAATTTCGACGTTGCAGCCAACACTGAATTGATAAAGATTGTGCCAAAGGGAATGTATTCTGGCGACGTAATAACCAAGACCTCACCGTACTTTATGACGCGATCGGAGTACGAATCATTATCGAAATTGCCGGCTGACCAGATTGCGGCGAGACTTGGACTGCCTGCTGAGCAGGCTATTCGTGGCTCGCAGTTGGGGTTCGACGTGTACTCGATGTCGCCTCTACCGGAAACGAAGCCGGCGGCATTTTCGAGCCAAGTCGCCCCCGTGCAGCAGGGGGCTTATTCAGCTCCGGGCGGTGCGCAACAGATACTCGTGCCTAACCGCACACAATGGACAGATCCAAATGCGAATAGGATCGGCGAGATAAAGGGGCTGCACTAATGGACCAAGTTAAATTAAGAGAGTACGCGGAACTGCTGAATGCTGAAATTCAAGCAAACCTCGGCAAGAATTCGGACGTAGACTGGTTATCTA
>NZ_AKXS01000332.1:0-548 GCF_000282835.1 Pandoraea sp. B-6
AAGGAAAAAAAGGAGAGTGACATGGCGGGAGCGGCGTTGAAGATCGAGCGATTGACGCGAGAGGCGTTTGCGCCGTTTGGCGATGTGATTGAGTTGTCGGGGGCGAAGCATTTCGGGATCAATGGCGGGACGACGGAGCGGTTTCACGATTTGGCGACGGTAGATTTGGGGCCGGAGGGCGGCCGCACGTTGGTCAATGTGTTTCGTGGCCAGCCGAGGCAGTTGCCGTATGAGGTGAAGATGTTGGAGCGGCATCCGTTGGGGAGTCAGGCGTTCATACCGTTGAAGACGACGCCGTACCTGGTGGTGGTAGCGCCGGCGGGCGAATTGGACGTGAGTCAGATGAGGGCGTTTGTTTCGGAGGGGTGGCAGGGGGTGAACTATGCGCGTGGCGTGTGGCATCACCCGTTGTTGGCGTTGGATGAGGTGAGTGACTTCGTGGTGGTGGATCGGGGTGGAGAGGGTCACAACTGTGACGAGCAGGATTTGCCGGGCACGTATGTGTTGACGCGAGCGGCGTTGGAGGCGGTGCGCTCAGCGAGAAAGGC
>NZ_AKXS01000333.1:0-10590 GCF_000282835.1 Pandoraea sp. B-6
CCACGGCCGACGCGGCGCCCGGCAGCGGCGTGCGCGGCTGCAGCGACTTGTTCGGATCGGGCGCTTGCGCGGCCGGCGAGTTATCGGCCGGGCGCGGCGGCGTCTTTTCGACGAATGGGGTCGGCGTCTTCGTGATGTAGAGCGCGACGACGACGGCAACGGCCAGCCCAACGATCAGGCCGAGCACGATGCCCAGAAAAGTACCGCCCCGCTGGCGGGGAGGCCGACGTGTGTGTGCCATCGAGTCGATTCCGTCCTTACAGAGTTCCGATGCGTTTGCCGTTCGGAAGGGTTGGATAACTGGGGCTTACATCTTGGCCGGGGTCGACACGCCCAGCACGGCAAGACCGTTGCGCAGCACCTGACGCGTGGCCGCCAGCAGCGCCAGACGCGCGTGCTTGACGGTCTCGTCGTCGACCAGCACGCGATCGGCGTTGTAGAAGGAGTGGAACGCCCCCGCCAGATCCCGCAGATAGAAGGCCACGGCGTGCGGCGCAAGTTCCTCGGCCGCGCGTGTGAGCATGTCCGGGTATTCGGCGAGCAGTTGCAGCAGCGCGAGCGCGCGTTCGCTGTCGAGCGGCGCGAGGTCGGCGTGGGCCAAACGGGCGTCGTCGCCGCCCCATTGCGTGAGGATCGAGCAGATGCGGGCGTGCGCATACTGCACGTAGTACACCGGGTTCTCGTCGTTCTGCTTGAGCGCGAGATCCACGTCGAACACGAATTCGGTGTCCGCCTTGCGCGAAATTAGGAAGAAGCGCACAGCGTCGCGGCCACGGCGCAGGGCGGCTTCACGCTCGGCCGGATCCGTGACCGGGGTTTCGGCCGTGATGCCGCCCGACCACTCGATCAGGTCGCGCACCGTCACGTAGCTGCCCGCGCGCTTGGAAATCTTCACCTCTTCGCCGTGGCGCATAACGGTGACCATCTTGTGCAGCACGTAGTCGGGGTAGCCCGTCGGAATGCCGATGCCCAGGGCCTGCAACCCCGCGCGCACGCGGGCGATAGTGCCGTGGTGGTCCGACCCCTGCACGTTGATGACTTGATGGAAGCCGCGCGCCCACTTGCGGGTGTGATAGGCAACGTCCGGCACGAAGTACGTGTACGTGCCGTCGGACTTGCGCATCACGCGGTCCTTGTCGTCGCCGTAATCGGTCGTGCGCAGCCACAGCGCGCCGTCCTGTTCGTACGTCACGCCCGCGTCGACGAGCGCCTGCACCGTGCGCTCGACACTGCCGTCGGCATAGAGCGACGACTCGAGGTAGTACTGATCGAAGCGCACACCGAAGGTCTGCAGATCGATGTCCTGCTCGCGGCGCAGATAGGCCACGGCGAATGCGCGGATCGAATCGATGTCCTCGATGTCGCCGCTGCCGGTGACCGGGGCGCCGTCGGAGGCCTGCACGGTCTTGCGTGCGAGGAAGTCTTGTGCGATGTCGCCGATGTAGTCGCCGTTGTAGGCCGATTCCGGCCACTCGGCGTCGCCCGGCTTGAGGCCGCGTGCGCGCGCCTGCACCGAGGTGGCGAGCGTCTGGATCTGCACGCCGGCGTCGTTGTAATAGAACTCGCGATGGACCGGATGGCCTTGCGTGCCCAGCAGCGCCGAGATCGTGTCGCCGAGCGCGGCCTGACGGCCGTGACCCACGTGCAGCGGGCCGGTCGGGTTGGCCGAGACGAACTCGACGAGCACCGGCGCGTCGTCGTGGCGCACAGCGCAGTGGCCGAAGGCGGCGCCTTCGGTCAGGATCGCGCGCGCCACCGACTGCTTCGCGGCGTTGGCCAGACGCAGGTTGATGAAGCCGGGGCCGGCGATCTCAACCGCGTCGACGAGTCCGCTCGCGCGGGCGTCGGCGAGGATGGCGTCGGCAATCTTCTGGGCCAGCTCGCGCGGATTGGCGCGCAGCGGCTTCGCGAGTTGCATTGCCACGTTGCAGGCCAGATCGCCATGCGCGGCGACTTTCGGGCGTTCGAGCAGGATAGTCGGCAAGGCCGGCGCATTTTGCGCGGGGGTCGCAGTGCCGTCTGCGGGCATCAGACCGGCGACGACGTCGCCGATCAGCGCGACGAGAGCATTCTTTTGTGCAGGTAGCATTGGCGGGTGTTTCGGGTGCGTCCGGACGCGTCCGGACAGGCAATTGAATCGTCAGCACCGGATTTTAACAGGTGTATGATGAAGTCACGGTACCCGCTGATCCCACGCGTTGCGTGACATGCGCTCGGGGCGGCGGAGGGGGTCACAACGCCAATAGGGAGACAACCATGCTGGTAACGTTCAAGTCGCACGCTTCGCCCACAATCACCATGCTGGAAAATCTCGCGCAGTTTCTGCTCGGGCTGGTCGGCAAGAAGCTTGGCGAGCGCGGTGCCATCGGCGAGGACGAAATGGGCGAGGCCATTGCGAAGCTGGAAGCCGCCATCGCGGAAGACAATGCCGCCGCGAAGAAGGAAAACGAAGGCAAGAAGTCCGGCGAACGAGAGGAAGAGGATCGTCTGCGCCTGGCGCAACGTGCGTATCCGCTGCTCGATATGCTGCGCGAGTCCCGCAAGGAAAACGTCGCCGTGATGTGGGAGACTGGCCGCCGCTAAGCGGTCGAAGGCAACGGCAGGCCCTCGCAGACAGCGCAGGGCAGGCGCCCCCCCTCGTCCGGCACGACGCGCCCCTCGTCCGAGCGCGTCGCTCGCCAACCCTCTCGCTTTCGCGTGAGTTCCCCGTCCCGGAATCTGCAACTTTCAGTGCCAGCGATCGATGCGGCGACGCCCTCACATGGGCCGTCATCGCGCATCACTCGGCATGTTTCCCCTAGTCGTCCGAACGGCTCGACCAGAACACCTGATTCACCCCCGGCAGCGTTTCCAAATGATCGGAGAGGGCGTCGAGTTCGCCAGCCTGCACGGCGGTGGGCAGCAACAGCGCTTCGATCTCGACGTCGGCTTCGCCGAACGGGTGAATATCGAGCGCGCGCACGGGATAGTTCGACGCTTCGAGCCAGGCTTCCACCTTGTCGAGCACTTCTCGTTGCGTCGTGCGGGCGCAGATGACGGACAGCGCGTAAGTCGCCTCCGACGTCGCCTCGTTGATCGGGGCGCGGTTGATGCGGTTCACAACCGGACGCAGCAACGTATTGGCCGCCAGCACGAAGCCCGCGACGACGACTGCTTCGACGATCAGACTGGCCCCGGCGGCGGCGCCCACGGCGGCCGAGCCCCATAACGTGGCGGCGGTGTTCAGGCCGCGCACCGAGGCGCCGTCTTTCATGATGGCGCCGGCCCCGAGGAAGCCGACCCCCGACACGACGTAGGCAATCACGCGCGTATCGCCGGGCATGAGCCGCATCGACAAGTCGACGAAGGCGGCGGCCCCCACGGCCACGAGCACGTTGGTGCGAAGACCGGCCGTGCGCTGGCGGACCTGACGCTCCACACCGATGATCGTGCCCAGGATAAACGCGACGAGCAGCGAGACGGCTGTGTTGAGCAGCGGCAGGAGGTGGAAATTCTGAATGCTTTGCAATGCGTGCATGGAACCTCTCGAAGTGAGCCGGTCGACAGATGGCAAGGCGCCGGTGGCCGAGGATCCGATCTGCCGGCTCAGCCCGAACGGGCGGGACACTACGCGTCGGTTGCGACAGGGGCGTGACACCGGCGTCGGCGTGCAGTCGTCATGCCGCCCACCGGGTCACGCGAAGGCATGCGATTACGACAGTTGCGGGGCCAGCAGGCGCCGGGCGGTGGCCTCGTCCACGTTGGCGCGTTCCATGAAGTCCTCGACCTGATCGGGGCCGATCTTGCCGACGCTGAAGTATGTGCTGTCCGGATGCGACAGGTAGAAGCCCGAGACGCTCGCGGCGGGCAGCATGGCGAGCGATTCCGTCACACTCATGCCGACTTCATGGGCTTGCAGGTAGTGGAACATCGGTCCCTTGACCGAGTGCTCGGGGCAAGCCGGGTAGCCCGGGGCCGGGCGAATGCCGACGTACGCTTCCTTGATGAGGGCATTGTTGTCCAGTTGCTCGCCGCTGGCGTAGCCCCAGAACTCGCGACGCACGCGCGCGTGCATGCACTCGGCGAACGCCTCGGCGAGTCGGTCGGCCAATGCCTTGAGCATGATCGCGCTGTAGTCGTCGTGTGTGGCGAGGAAGCCGGCTTCCTTGGCGTCGACACCGAGACCGGCCGTGACCGCGAACACGCCGATGTAGTCCGCCACCCCGCTGTCCTTGGGCGCGATGAAGTCGGCCAGTGAGCGGTTCGGGCGACGCACGCCGTCGACCACGGGCCGCTCGCTTTGCTGTCGCAGGTTATGCCACGTGAAAGCGACTTCCGAGCGCGACTCGTCCGTATAGATTTCGATGTCGTCGTCGCCGACCACGTTGGCGGGCAGCATCGCGATCACGCCGTTGGCCGTCAGCCAGCGGCCCTTGATCATGCGATCCAGCATCTCCTTGCCGTCCGCGAAGACGCGTTGGGCCGACTCGCCGACGATCGCGTCGCTGAGAATCGCGGGGAAGGGGCCAGCCAGATCCCACGTCTGGAAGAACGGGCCCCAGTCGATGTAGTCCGCCAGTTCAGCCAGGTCGTAGTTCTTGAACACGCGCCGGCCAATGAACTTCGGCTTGGGCGGGACGTACGTCGACCAATCGATCTTGAACTTGTTTTCCCGCGCGGTGGCGAGCGAGACCATCGGCGTGGCCCTGCGATTGGCATGCTGTGCCCGCACGCGCTCGTAATCCGTCTTGACCTCTTCGAGGTATCGCTCGGCGGCTTCGTCCGACAGCAGATTCGAGGCGACCGACACCGAGCGCGACGCGTCGGGCACGTAAATCACGGGGCCGTCATAGTGCGGCGCGATTTTCACGGCCGTGTGCACGCGCGACGTCGTGGCGCCACCAATCATCAGCGGAATGTTGCGCAGGCGGAAGTAATCGTCGCGCTGCATTTCGGAGGCGACGTAGGCCATCTCTTCCAGACTCGGCGTGATGAGACCCGACAGGCCGATGATGTCGGCGCCTTCCTCCTTCGCCTTGGCGAGAATGTCGGCGCAGGGCACCATCACGCCCATGTTCACCACCTCGAAATTGTTGCACTGGAGCACCACGGTCACGATGTTCTTGCCGATGTCGTGCACGTCGCCCTTGACCGTGGCCATCACGATCTTGCCCTTCGAGCGAACGTCTTCCCCGGCGGCCGCCATGCGCGCCTTTTCCTCTTCGATGAACGGTACCAGATGCGCGACGGCCTGCTTCATCACGCGCGCGCTCTTGACGACCTGGGGCAGGAACATCTTGCCCGCGCCGAACAGATCGCCCACGACGTTCATGCCGTCCATGAGCGGGCCCTCGATCACCTGGATCGGACGGCCGCCCGCGGCGTGGATCTTCTGGCGCACTTCTTCCGTGTCGTCGACGATGAACGTGGTGATGCCATGCACCAGCGCATGCGCGAGACGCGCTTCGACCGGCTGGTTGCGCCACTCCAGGTTCTCTTCGCGCCGTTGCGCGCCGCCCTTGAAGCGCTCTGCAATTTCCAGCAGACGCTCGGTACTGTCGTCGCGGCGGTTGAGCACCACGTCTTCGACGCGCTCGCGCAGTTCGGGATCGAGGTTCTCATACACGCCGAGCTGACCGGCGTTGACGATGCCCATGTCCATGCCCGCCTGAATCGCGTGGTACAGGAACACGGTGTGAATCGCTTCGCGCACGAGGTCGTTGCCGCGGAACGAGAACGAGACGTTCGACACCCCGCCGCTGATCTTCGCGCCGGGCAGGTGCGCCTTGATCCAGCGTGTGGCGTTGATGAAGTCGACCGCGTAGTTGTTGTGCTCTTCGATGCCGGTGGCCACCGCGAAGATGTTCGGATCGAAGATGATGTCCTCGGGCGGGAAACCCGCTTCGTCGACGAGCACGCGATAGCTGCGCGCGCAGATCTCGGTCTTGCGCGCGTAGGTGTCGGCCTGCCCGTGTTCGTCGAAGGCCATGACCACGGCGGCGGCGCCGTAACGGCGAATCCGCTTGGCGTGATGCACGAACGCTTCGCGGCCTTCCTTGAGCGAGATCGAGTTGACGATGGCCTTGCCCTGCACGCACTTCAGTCCCGCCTCGATCACTTCCCACTTCGACGAGTCGATCATGATCGGCACGCGCGCGATGTCCGGCTCGGAGGCGATCAGGTTCATGAAGCGCACCATCGCGGCCTTGGAGTCGAGCATCGCCTCGTCCATGTTGATGTCGATGACCTGGGCGCCGTTCTCGACCTGCTGGCGGGCGACCGCGAGGGCTTCATCGAACTGGCCGTTCAGGATCATGCGCGCAAACGCTTTCGAACCCGTGACGTTGGTACGCTCGCCGACGTTGACGAAGAGCGTGCCCGCGCCGATGTTGAAGGGCTCGAGGCCGGACAGGCGCATCGGCTGCACTGGCTCGACGGATTCGACAGGCGTCAGGAAGGGCGTTTGGCTCATGGGGCAATCCGTTCAGTGGTTGGCGCGTTGGCCGTGCCTCGTGCGTGAGAGGCGACGGCGGCGCGCCGGGCTTGCTGCAATCAATCTTGTCTTCGTCGGGCGGACGCTGGCTACGCTCAGGCGTCGTCGCCGTCGTTGCCATCCGTGCCGTCGCCGCCGCCGGTGGGGCGATACTGCGACGGCCAGCGGCGCGGCTTCACGTCAGCCAGCGCCTTCGCGATCTCCGCGATGTGTTCCGGCGTGGTGCCGCAGCAGCCGCCCGCCAGATTCACCAGGCCCGCCTGCGCGAATTCCTTGAGCAGGCTCGACGTCACGTCGGGCGTCTCGTCGAAGCCCGTATCGCTCATCGGGTTGGGCAGGCCGGCGTTCGGGTAGACCGACACGTAGGTGTTGCACAGCTTGGCCAGTTCCGCGATGTACGGACGCATGAGCGTCGCACCGAGCGCGCAGTTCAGGCCAAACGTGAGCGGGCGGGCGTGACGCAGCGAATTCCAGAACGCTTCGACCGTCTGGCCCGACAGAATGCGCCCGGAGGCATCGGTGACGGTGCCCGAGATCATGATCGGCAATACCTCGCCGGTGTCTTCGAACAGCTCGTCGATGGCAAAGAGCGCGGCCTTGGCGTTGAGCGTATCGAAGATCGTCTCGACGAGGAACAGATCGACGCCGCCTTCGAGCAACGACTTGGCTTGCGCGTAGTAGGCGTCGCGCAGTTGGTCGAAGTCGACGTTGCGCGCGCCCGGATCGTTCACGTCCGGGCTGATGCTCGCGGTCTTCGGCGTTGGACCGATGGCGCCGGCGGCGAAGCGTGGCTTGTCGGGCGTGCTGAAGGCATCGCAGGCCTCGCGCGCCAGACGTGCCGACGCGCGGTTCATCTCGTCGGCCAGATCCTCCATGTGATAGTCGCTCTGGGCGATCGTCGTCGCCCCGAACGTATTCGTCTCGAGGATATCGGCGCCTGCCGCAAGGTATTTGCGATGAATCTCGCTGATGATGTCGGGGCGCGTGAGCGAGAGCAGCTCATTGTTGCCCTTGACGTCGTGCGCGAAGTCGGCGAAGCGATCGCCACGGTACTGGGCTTCGCTCAGCTTGTACTGCTGGATCATCGTGCCCATGGCCCCGTCCAGAATCAGGATGCGCGATTCGAGCAGCGCGGGCAGTGCCTGACCCCGCGTGTAGCGTGGCTGTGAGCGGGCCGGAGCCGTGGTCGATGCGGTCCCCGTATGGGCGTTGGCGGCGGATGGGCTAGCGGTGGTCATGACGGACGTCGCCTTGGAGTGGCCGGAAAACCTATAATTGTAATGGTTTTCGCGCCCGCCGCCCGCGCGCCGCCGCCTGCCGGGCGGCGCCGGCGGCGATTCGTGACGCGCGCGCCGCGCCGTCCTGACCCGCTTTCGCCAACGATATGGAATTCCTGCTCCCGAGCGCCGCTCACCAGTTTCTGCAAGCCAAGGCCAATGCCCTGTTCGTCGATTGCCGCAGCGAAATGGAATACTTGTTCGTGGGACACCCGGCCGGGGCGATCCACGTGGCGTGGAACGACGGCCCGGATTGGGAGATCAACCCCCATTTCGTCCAGAGCGTGCGCAAGCTCGCCGGCGCCGGAGGCGAGCGTCCCGTGCTGCTGATCTGTCGCAGCGGCAACCGGAGCACTGCGGCCGGCGAGGCGCTCGAGGCGGCCGGGTTCCGCAACGTGTATGCCGTGCTGCATGGCTTCGAGGGCGATCTGGACGGCACCCATCACCGCAACGCCGTGAACGGGTGGCGCTTCGAAGGACTCCCGTGGGAACAGTGCTGAGGGCCTGCGCGAGGCCATTGCCGTGCGGGATAAGGCGGTGATGCATGACATGCCGGTAAGCTTCGGCGCCATGAAAAAACCCTCGCCGTGGCGAGGGTTGGGTGTGGGTGGCGGCACCGCGTGCGGTGTTGGCGTCAGTGGAGCACGACCGGGTTCGTCATGAAGGTATCGAACTGGCCGAGGAATTCATCGACTTCGTCCTCGGAGGGCTCGCTGGCGATCAACTTCTGCACTTCTTCACGGAATTGCCGGGCAAGCGTGCCGTCGAGAAAAATCTCACGGCCAGCGGTTTTGTCCACGATTTCATAGCCACCGGCAGATAGCGCGTGATCGCCGTTATCCGCGGCAAACTCGACCACATAGTAGTTCGGGCTGTTGTAAATCATGAGCATGGCAACTCTCCTGGTGTTCCTGCATGGTCCTCAGTAACCCACATAGGGGCGACGCGGCGCGATTTCAAGAGGCAGTGCCCCATGATTCGCTTATCGGCACACCGGCTGACGAATTCAATGGTTTTGGCCCTCCTTGTCTAAGATCCCGCTACAGGTCCCGCAGCTTGCTGGTTCACACGTTAGAGGACGCCCCGAGCAAAAACGTTGCAAGGGCATTGGTTACGAACTGTTTCTGCTCGACGATCGACAGATGGGCGGCGTCGGGCACGATTTCCAGCCGGGCACCGGCGATGCCGCTGGCGATGCGTCGCGCGACGGCCGGCGGCGTGGAGGGATCGTTTTCCCCGACCAGCACCAGGGTCGGCGCGTCGATTTCCGACAGTTTGGCTCGCACGTCGAACGCGGCCAGCGCTTCGCAGGCGGCCGCGAAACCCTCAGGATGCGCCTTGGCCACCAGCGCGCGAACGCGTTCCGATGCCTCGGGGTGGCGCTTGCGGAAGCGCTCGCCCAGCCAGCGCTCGAGCGTGCCGTCGGCAAGCGCCTTCATGCCCCGTTCGCGTGCCTGCGTGGCGCGCTGGCGAAACACCTTCGCGTCGGCGTCGTCGTAACCGGCCGTGGTGTCGATCAACGTCAGGCTGGCGATGCGCTCCGGCGCATCGAGCGCGACTTGTTGCGCGACGGCACCGCCCATCGAAATGCCGACGAAGTGCGTTTGTGGGATTTCCAGCGAATTGAGCAATGCGGTCGCGTCGGCGGCCAGTTGTTCGATGGTGTAAGGGCCGGCGGGGACGTCGCTGCGGCCATGGCCGCGGCTGTCGTATCGGAGCACCCGGAAATGGGCCGCGAGGTCGGGCACCAGATCGTCCCAGATCGTGAGATCCGCGCCCAGCGGATGCGCGAGCGTCACCCACGGACCGTGGCCTTCCACCGCGTAATGAATCGATGCACCGTTGGCACTGACTTTCATGGTGAGCGGTCCCCCAAATCTCGTCGATGCGTTGGCGAAGTGGCGTAGGTGCAGTGGGATGTTTCTGATTATGTCAGGAACCTTGGACTTCTGCTGGCGAACCGTAGTAGCACGACAACACTGCGCCGCGCCGCGGTGCGACGTGCACATCGCTCGAAATTCTAACGAATGGGGGCGCGGGGTTTAGCGCCCCGGAGGTCCGAGCCGAGCCGGCTCAAGGCGACGATTGCTGTGTGAAGACCAGTTCGAATTCGTTGCCCGACGGCTCGGTTTGCTTGACGCGCACCGGCATCCAGTTGAGCGATGGCGCGAGCCAGATGTCGACGCGTCGCTCGTCACCCGCCTTACGCGGCAACCGCGTGAAGTGGCGGGTCTCGACATAGCCCTGCGGCGTGCGCAAGGTTTCCTGGCCAACGTACTGCACTGGCCAGACTTCGCTGCTGTCCGTGTCGACCACCGTGAACTCGTGCGTCACGCCGACCTGTGCGTAGCGTTCCGGATTGCCTCTCGCATAGCTTGCCAGCTGCATCATCACGCTGAATCGGTCTTGGGCGCCGGGCGCGAGCGGCATGGACTGGCCGGAGCGCGAGAAGTGCAGCATCGGCGTGCCATCGCGATGGAAGTCACTGACGTATTCGGCGCGACGACCGCGTTTTTCCACATAACGAGATGGCGCAATGCCGTTCACGTCAAAACCGCCCTCGCTGATGAACTCGAACGTGCCGAAGAAGATGATCGGCACCGCCACGCGCAGACGGTAATGGCCGTTTGCGTTGACCCATTGCAGTTCGCCGGTCTGATTGCGCACGCCGTTCATGTACGCGTCGTACGCCATCGTGGCGGAGGGCGGCGGATCGAACCTGTCGCCATTGGCGGCGGCTGCCGTGAGCGGCGGGCCGGGCGGCGAGGTGGCTTGCGCGCTGCTGGCGGGCGCTCCAGACGTGTCGCCTTCGCTTGCGACGGTCTGCGAGGCCGCCTGCGG
>NZ_AKXS01000334.1:0-711 GCF_000282835.1 Pandoraea sp. B-6
CGCAAACGCGATACACCCCCGTCGGGAATGATGTTGAAGCGAATGTGCGTGATCGCCCCCAGCTTCTGTACCTGCTCTTCAAAGCTGAATTGCTTGTCCATCGCCAATTTCTGCTCAGGCAACAGCTCAGGCCAGAACATCGACTGCGTAATCAAGGACTGCTCGGTGCCGCCCGTCACATACGCCGCCTGAATGGAACAACGATCCGGGAAGTTGCCCTTGAAGTGCGCCGTGTCCACTTCGATCTTCGCAATCTCGCCCGGCTGCGCCAACGCAATGATCGCCCAGTCGTTGCCCGGCTCACGACGTCGACGCGTCTCCCACCCATCGCCCATGTTCACCCCCCGGCCCGGCATCAACAGGTTCGATGCCATCCCGAAGTGCTGGTTGTTCGCCGCCACGACGTAACCGCCATTCTCCATCGCGATGAGGTCGATCAGCTCGTCACGCGAGCGTCGCGCCCAATCGCTCTGCGGCAACCCATACACGCGCAAACGCGCCAGGCCACCATCGGGGTACAGGTTCACTCGCACATGGGTCACCGCACGCGACTGCGTAATCGCATGGTAGTGGTGCGCATTGCCCTGCAAGCTGGTCGACGCCAGCAATTCGAACCACTCGGCCGACTCGCCCGGGGCGCCGTCCGGGCTGTGGCAACCCTCGAGCGACGCGGCCGGCGGAAAGTTGCCGGTGAAGTGGCTGGTGTCGAGG
>NZ_AKXS01000335.1:0-7005 GCF_000282835.1 Pandoraea sp. B-6
GGCCCCTGCCGCGGCATCGGCGCCGGCGGCCGCGCCCGCCGCAGCCCCGGCAAAGCCCTCCAAATCCAAGAAGGCCAAGGCTCCGTCGGCGGCTAGCGCACCGAAGCTCTGACGCCCCGACGGGCGGCCGGGCATCGCCATTGCGATGTCCGGCCGAAATCCCTCCCCTGAGCGCGGACATGGCCGGTGGATTAGAATGTTCCGATTCCCGACCGAAACAGCTTAGCGCAATGGCCTACAAGACTATCGAAGACACCATCGGCAATACGCCGCTGGTACAACTGATGCGTTTGCCCGACGACGAAATCCGTCGCCGCAACAACGTGATTCTCGGCAAGCTCGAGGGCAACAACCCGGCGGGGTCGGTGAAAGACCGTCCGGCGCTGTCGATGATCAAGCACGCCGAATTGCGCGGCCGCATCAAGCCCGGCGATACGCTGATTGAAGCCACGTCCGGCAATACCGGCATTGCGCTGGCGATGGCTGCGGCCGTTCGCGGCTACAAGATGGTCCTCGTCATGCCGGAAGATCTCTCCATCGAGCGCCGTCAGAGCATGGGTGCGTATGGCGCTGAGATCATCCTGACACCAGTCAAGGGGGGCATGGAATACGCCCGCGATCTCGCCGAGCAGATGCAGCGCGACGGACGCGGCATCATCCTCGACCAGTTCGCCAACCCGGACAACCCGCTCGCGCACTACGAGAGCACCGGTCCGGAGATCTGGCGCGATACCGAAGGGCGCGTTACCCACTTTGTCTCCGCAATGGGTACGACGGGCACGATCATGGGCGTATCGCAGTATCTGAAAGAGCAGAGCGACGCGGTGCAGATCATCGGCGCCGAACCCGCCGAAGGCTCGCGCATCCCGGGCATTCGAAAGTGGCCGGAAGCCTACCTGCCGAAGATCTTCGATCGGGCACGTGTGGATCGCACCATCCCCGTGACGCAGGCGGAAGCGGAAATCATGGCGCGCCGTCTTGCGGCGGAAGAGGGAATTTTCTGCGGGATCTCAGCTGCGGGCGCCTGCCAGATTGCATTGAATCTGGCGCATGAAGTCGAGAATGCCACGATCGTGTTCGTGGTGTGCGATCGCGGCGATCGTTATTTGTCGACCGGGGTGTTCCCGGCGTAATGCGCCGCGGTGCCGGTCACGCGCACGTGACGGGATGCCTCGCATCATGAACAACGGGACCCAGTGGGTCCCGTTTTGCATGGCGAGTGCGGCTCGGCATCCTGTCTTACGGAGCGCGCGCTGCCTTGATCGCGTCGGCAAGATCGTACACCGACATCGCGTAGAAGAAGCTACGGTTGTAACGCGTGAGCACGTAGAAGTTCGTCAGACCCATGCGGTATTCGGTGGCTTGTCCCGGCGTAGGCAGATCGACGATGAGCACCGGCGTGTCGAGCGATGCCCCGACATCGAGCCGCGGCTCGTTCATCAGCATGCCTGCCTTGATGAAGTCGCCGAGCTTCCAATGCGGCTCAGGTTGCCCGTCTGCCCCGGCTTCGGCCAACCCCTGACTGCCGCGATCCCCGGCGATATTCCAGACGACCGGTTGTTTCGCCTGCCAGCCGTGCTGCTTGAGAAAATTGGCGACGCTGCCGATGGCGTCGGCCACATCGTTCCTGAGGTTGATCTTGCCGTCGCCGGTGTAATCGACGGCGTAGTTGCGGATCGATGACGGCATGAACTGCGGAATGCCGATGGCGCCCGCGTACGAACCGTAGATGCCGAACGGATCGACCCCGCGCTCGCGCGCGTAGAGCAACAGGTTTTCCAGCTCGTTGCGAAACAGCGCCATGCGCTCCGACCGGTTGCGGGCGGGCGGATAGTCGAACGCCAGCGTGGTGAGCGCATCGATGGTGCGGAAGTTGCCCATGTTGCGCCCGTAAATGGTCTCGACGCCGATGATCGCGACGATGATCTCCTCGGGCACCCCATATTGTTTCGCCGCGCGCGCGAGTGCCGCCGCATTCTGGTTCCAGAAACGCACGCCGCCGTTGATCCGCGTGTTATCGAGAAAATTCCGCTCGTACCGTGTCCAGTTCTTCTGGCCGGGCGTGGCGGGCGGTGCCGCCAGACGCGCCGCCGTCTGCGAGAACACCACGCGCGAGAAGACATTTTGCAGCTCGGCGCGATCGAATCCGTCGCGCGCCACGAGGTCGTTGATGAACGCGTCGACCTCGGGGTTCGCCGCATAGCGTTGCGGTACGACCTCTTCCTCGAATTCCGCCTTTGCGATCGGCTTGGCGCGTGTTTGCGCGTGCACGCCGGCAGACGTCAGCGCGAACGTGCCGACGCAAAGCGCCACGCCGAACGCCTGCGCGAGCCGCAACAGTGGCGAGAGGGAGGGGGTGTCGGCACGTTTGCGCAGGGCAGCCGCGCGAGGGCGGTCAGTGTCCGGTCGATGGGGCGGGCGCGTGTGCGCCGGCGAGAGCGAATCGTACATCCGTACCGGTGATGTCATGCTGTCTGTCAGGCCTGTATGAAGTCCGAAGGCAACGCAGCCACCTTGGCCGCCGTCGCGTTAGTCGCGTTGACGCGTTCGTCAGGGCGTGCGTCAGTGATCCGATACGCGCCGATAACGAGAGCATCAACCATTCATGCCGGTTCCCGCCGTCCCGAAATTCAGGTGAACGGCCCTTGCCGGCTGACACGGGTCTGCTGGGAGACTGCTTGGCAGTATAACCGAGTGCACCTGTGATACCTTAAGGCCTGAGCACTGTCCGTGACAGGACTCATGGGGGATGCCGGCCATCGGCAAGCGAGCGCCAGTGTAGTGCGGCATCGCATGCCACGCGCTCCGCCCGGCCGCTACCGGACGCGAGGCGCACGGCACGGCGGGCGTCCCCCACCCGTCCCACCATAACGATTCGAAGCGATAGGCGACACACCGAATGGCTACCGGGTTTTATACGCACCCCGATTGCATCCGTCACGAAATGGGCGAGTGGCATCCGGAATGTCCCGAACGGCTGCGTGCCATCGAGGACCAATTGATCGCAGGACGCATCGACGGCCTGCTCGAGCGCCGTGAAGCCCCAGCCGCCGACGAGGCCAGCCTGCGGCTCGTGCACACGCAGGATCACATCGACTTCATTCGCGACAACATCCCCGAGTCCGGCTATTTCCCGATCGATCCCGACACGTTGCTCAACCCGTATTCGTGGCGTGCGGCCACGCGTGCGGCCGGTGCGGCGATTGCGGCGACCGATGCCGTGCTGCGCGGCGAGCTCGACAACGCGTTTTGCAGCGTTCGCCCGCCGGGCCATCACGCCACGCCTACGCGCGCCATGGGTTTTTGTCTGTTCAATAACGTGGCCATCGCTGCGGCGCACGCGCTCGAAGTGCACGGACTCTCGCGGGTGGCGATCGTCGACTTCGACGTGCATCACGGCAACGGCACGGAAGCCGCGTTCGGCAACGATGAACGCGTGCTGATGTGCGGCATTTTTCAGCACCCTTTCTACCCGTTTTCGGGCGCGGTCGATCCGGCACCGAACATGCTCAACATTCCGATCGCCGCGCGTACCTCGGGCATGCAGGTCCGTGAGGCGATCGACTACGGCTGGCTGGGTCAACTCGACGCGTTCCGTCCGGAGATGATCTTCTTCTCGGCGGGCTTCGACGCGCACCGCGAAGATGACCTCGGCAATCTCGGTCTGACCGAGGCGGACTTCGCGTGGATCACCGAACGCGTGAAAGCGGTGGCGGATCGTCATGCGAAGGGGCGCATTGTGAGCTGCCTGGAGGGCGGCTACAACCTTTCGGCGCTCGGACGCAGTGTCGTGGCGCACCTGAAAGTGCTCGCCGACGTTTGATAATTCGCGCTTGACGACTGTGCGATGCCGCGCGAAACGACGCGGTACGGGAGAGAGACCATGACCGCATCCGAAGCGACGACAGCGACGCCTGAGCCGCTTGTTCTCGTCACACGAGGTGAAGGCGAGCTGGCCGGTGTGGTCACGCTGACGCTGAATCGCCCGCGTCAATTCAACGCCCTCTCGATAGCGATGCTCGACGCGCTGCAACGTGCGCTCGACGACACGCAGCGCGATGCCAGCGCGCGCGTGGTTGTGCTGGCGGCCGCCGGTCCGGCGTTCTGTGCCGGACACGATCTCAAGGAAATGCGCGCCGAACCGTCGCTCGACAGCTACCGCGCGCTGTTCAATCAATGCACGCGTGTGATGCTGACGATGCAGCGCATGCCGCAGCCGGTCATTGCCCGCGTGCATGGCATTGCAACGGCGGCGGGATGTCAACTGGTTGCGATGTGCGATTTGGCGGTGGCGACGTCGGCGGCGCGCTTCGCTGTCTCCGGCATCAACGTCGGCCTTTTCTGCGCGACGCCGGGTGTGGCCCTCTCGCGCAATCTCTCGCGCAAGCAGGCGATGGAGATGCTGCTCACGGGCGATTTCATCGACGCGCAGACGGCCCGCGAGCGCGGTCTCGTCAATCGTGTGGTGGCAATGGAGCGGCTTGACGCGGAAGTGGCGGCGCTATGCCGTTCGATCCTGGCGAAGCCCGCCGCGGCGGTGGCAGCGGGCAAGGGGTTGTTCTACCGGCAGGTCGAGACCGGCATCGAGGCCGCTTATCAGATGGCGGGGCAGACGATGGCCTGCAACATGATGGACGACTGTGCGCTGGAAGGGGTGCAAGCGTTCATCGAGAAGCGCGCCCCCGACTGGGCGAAGCGGCCCGACTGACGAGGACGGCGCCCCGAAGCGCCCGATGCGTTTTGGGCGCCGAACGTGCTTATCGAATCGTTTTGCGGTTCTCGCGCCTTACCACTGCTTTTCCAGCACGAGCGGCCCGGGCATCGCCGTACGGCTTACGGCGTATCCCTTGTCGGTGAACCAGGCGCGCAGCGCCTTGATCATGTCCGGATTACCGCAAACCATGATGCGCGACGTGGCCGGGTCGAGCGTCGCCCCCATCGCCTTCTCCAGCTCGCCTGACGCCAGCAGCGACGTCACACGTCCGTTCAGCGCGCCTGGCGTTTGCTCGCGCGTCACGCACGCGGCGTAATGCAGTTTATCGACCAGCGACGGATCGACGTCGGGGTGCGAGAAATGCTTCAGCTCGTCGTAATAAGCGAGGTCGTGCGCCCATCGCACACTGTGCACGACGAAGAGGCGTTTGAAGCGGTGCCATACCGCGGGGTCGCGCAGGATCGACACAAAGGGTGCCAGGCCAGTACCGGTGGCGAGCAGCCAGAGGTCTTCGCCGCCGGTGAATCGGTCGAGCGTCAGGAAGCCATAGGCGATGTGATCGACGAAGAGCGTGTCGCCGACCTTGAGTTGCGCCAGACGGGGCGTAAGTTTCCCCTCGGGAATCGTAATCAGGTAGAACTCCAATGTATCTTCATTGGGCGAGTTCACCAATGAATAGGGGCGCCAGATCATCTCGCCGCTTTCGCTGTCGTCGTCGGGAAGTCCGAGCCGCACGAACTGTCCCGCTGTAAATTGCAGGCCGGGCGGTCGCGTGGTCTTGATACTGAAGATCGTCGGCGTCCAGAAATGCATGCCGGTGACCGTTTGCGGCGAGTATTTCGTCTGCGCTTGCATGCCGGAGGCTCCTCGCAGTTCCACACGTCTTCAGTGTAGCGCGCAGCAGGGCAGCACGTGACGAGACCCTGCTCGCGTGCGGGGTTCCGGGCGTGCGTCGAGTGCCTGGCCGACGCCATTGCTCAGACGCTATCGTGTGCCCCGACGGTCGGTTGCGTCGGCTGCGCCGCTGGCGTGTCGGGCAGGTGTTGCATCAGCCACTGTGTCAGTTCGTCGATGACCTTTTCGCGATCGAGATCGTTGAGCGTTTCGTGAAAGTGCCCGGGATAGAGGCGCAGTGTCTTGTCCTGCGAGCCCGCGTTGCCGTGGAATTGCTCGCTTGCCCATGGGGCGGTGAGCCGGTCGGCGGTGCCGTGGAAGACGTACAGCGGCAGACGTAGCGCGTCGGCGTTGGCGTGAATGCGCGCCATCGCGTCGAGCAGCTCGGCGGCGGTGCGCGCCGGCGTGCCGCGATAGGCGTTGAGTGGATCTTGCTTCGCGGCGGCCACCACGGCCTTGTCGCGCGCGATCATGGCAGGATCGATCTTGAAGACGGGCACCTTGGGCAGCCAGCGCGACACCCAGCGCCCGGCTTTCACCATCCATGGGGCGACGGGCTCACCGGGCGCGAGCGCCGGGCTGCTCAGCATCAGCGCGCGCACGTTCGCCGGTGCCCGGGTGATGGTGTACAAGGCTGCGATGGCGCCCCCCATGCTGTGGCCGAGCAGGAACAACGGTGCCGGACCGAACTGGGTGCGCACGTGCGTGAGGAAGATTTCAGTGTCGTCGAGGTACTCGTCGAAATGCTTCACAAAGACGCGCGCGCCGCCCGAGCGGCCGTGCCCGCGAAGGTCGTAAGTGACGGTGGCGAGGCCTTGCGCGGCGAAGTGCTCCGCCAGGCGTGCGTAACGCCCGCCGTGCTCGCCCATCCCGTGGATGATGGCCACCACCGCGCGCAAGCGCGCCCCCCCGGTATCGGGCGTCCAGCAATGGACGTGCAGTGAAAGGCCGTCGCTCGCGTGCAGGCGCGATTCGGAATACGTAGTCATGTCTCCTCCTGACGCGTTGGCCGAGTGGCCGTCACGCGTGCGATGGCACAGCGATTATCGGGTGCGCCATTCGATCATAGGCGCCTGAGCGACGGGGTGATTTCTCTAGAGGAAATGCACCACACGGGGACTGGCTGCCCGTCGAGATTTCCATAAAAATAGCACGATCGTTCGGGGTAGATCGGTTGCGTGACAGCGCGTACCGGTCGCGTTATGGCGTCGCTGACTTGCGGATTGTGCATTTGCGGCAATTCAGACGGGCATCACGAATTAACGCCACAAAATGCATTGAATCGACAACAAATGCGTCATTCGCTGTGTGGTTATAATGACAGCGGATTGACGTTAACGTAACTTTGGAGCGAGTTCATGAAGATCCTGGTACCGGTCAAACGGGTAGTGGATTAC
>NZ_AKXS01000336.1:0-2235 GCF_000282835.1 Pandoraea sp. B-6
GGGCCCAGATCGTGGCCCCGAGCACGGCGACCGACAGGCCGCCGGTGAGCATGGCCAGCGTGCGCCGGTTCAGGCGCGTGACCGGGCGCGGCTGGGCGCGCAACGCCATCGCTTCGGGCGCCGCCTTGCCCCCCTGAGAAGTGGCATGGTCGGGGGTGTTGTCTTGGCTCATGCTCAATTCCTCCGTGCCACGCCATCGGTGCGCTCAATTCGCACCACGGCGCCCTTATCGCCACCCAGGCGCAGCTCGGCCGCACCAAACAGCCGATCCACGATGTAGTACGGCGAGCGGAAGCGGTAGTTCACCAGTTGTCCGTCGCCTTGCGCGCCGATCACGAACATTGGCGGTAGCTCGCCTTGAGCGATGCCCGCCGGAAACTGGATATAGACCTTCTCGCCATCGTCAAAGGCCCGCAACGGCTTCCACGGCGGATTGCTGCCGCTGACCGCGTAGCGGAAACGGATCTTCTCCAGCGACAGCCCGGCATCGACCGGCGCGGCGGCGCTGGCCGCTTGTGCCTGGCGCTGCAGGGCCAGCATCCTGTCCTTGGGGTATTCCCAGGACACCGAAGCCATCCATGTCTTCTCGGTCGAAGTCAGTTCTAGCAGGTAGGTGCGCCGACTGGTCGTGATGACCAAATTGGTCTTGAGGCCCGAGCGGATGGGCTTGACCATCACATTGACGCGCAGCGCATCGCCGCTGCCGCTCGATGTGTCGCCCACGATCCAGCGCACCGTGTCACCGGCAGCCACCGTCACCAGTTCCTCGCCCGGCTGGAGCGCGATCACGGTCACGCGACCCACGGCCGCATAGACCTGGTACAGCGCGCCATCAGTGAACGGCCAGACCTGGATGGCGTTCACATAGCCCTCGCGTGTGGGCGCAACACGGGCCTCCGTGTTCGCACGGGTCACGCGCACCTTCTCGTCGGGCGATTCCAGTGTGGCCTTGGCATCACCGGCCAGCGGCTTCATCTGTCCAGGCAGTGCCAGCACCTCGGGCACGGTCACGACCTCCACGGGCTTCGGCGCCTCGGGCAGCGGCTGGGCCTGCACCGGCCCATCCAACGAGATGGATGGCGGCGGAGTCCCCTGCGTGGCGCAGCCCGAGAACAAAACGGTGGATGCCAGTAGGATCACAGGCAAGGCGGGTTTACGGAAATGTCCATTCATGGTTTTGCTCCTTCGTTTCCTTCCAGCTCGCGGCTCCACGCCAGCCCGTTGACGTAGATACCCAGCGGGTTCTTGCGCACGCGCTGCTCCGTGCGCGGGGTCTGCAGCACCGTGGAGATCACCGCGTTCCAGCGCTCGGTGCGATCCAGCGCGCCGTTGACGAAGCGCGTCTCGGTCCAGCGCACGTTGAAGGACTGGTCGCTGGCGCGGGTCACGCTGGACACCTGCACCGTCACCGACTCCTTGCCGATGCGCGAGAACGGATCAGCCACCCGCGCGTACTCATTGAGCACCACGGCGCCCTTGTCCGTGGTGTAGTCATAGGCATCGAGCCAGTTCTGCCGCACCACGATGGGGTCGATGGACAGCGAGCGCACCAGGCCGATGAAGCGGCCCAGGTGGTAAGCAATCTGCGCATCGCTGGGCTGGTACGGCGTGGCGGCTTCGCCGACAGCGCGCACCTGGCCCGCGTTGTCCACCTCGATCACGTAGGGCGTGACGATGGACTGCGCCGAGCGCCAGACCAGGCCGCCGGCCATCAGCACCGCCAGCGTGAGGCAGCCGAAGGCCATAAGCCGCCAGTTCTTCGCCTGCACGCGGGCCGAGCCGATGCGGTCGTCCCAGACCTGGGCGGCGGATTGGTACGGGGTGGCAGGCTGCGGCGTATCGGCGTAGCGCACCTGCGGTCGTTTGAATCGCATGGGAGTTCTCCTTATGAATCGGAATCACGAAGGCTTGGCCCCTGGCTGGAGCTGCCGCCGTCGCCGCCGCGCAGCGTGTGGGCGGCCGTGGTCGCGGCATGGGTGAGCTGCTGCCTGCGGTGCAGGCGCTTGGCCCAGGCAGGCTGTTCGTTGGATGGAGGCGCATCTGCGGCATCAGCGCCAGATGCCGGCGCCTCATCCGGCCGGAAGGCCGCTGCCACGCGCTCCTTCATCGAGCGTGCGCCGTCGGCTACCTTTTGCCCGGCGGTCTTGGCCACGTTGCCCGCGCCAGCGGCAGCGCCTTGGATGCCACTGCCTGCGGCCGTAGAGCCAGCATCGAAAGCCGCCTTGGCGCCGCGCG
>NZ_AKXS01000337.1:0-407 GCF_000282835.1 Pandoraea sp. B-6
GCCAAGCGCGCCGACGGCGCCGCTGGCAGCCGCATAACCTCGCAAGGCCGAAACGCGCGCATCGCCGCCGGAGTCGACGGCAGCACGCGTCTGATTCGCGACGTTCTGCACCGCATCGATCACCGGTGCCTTGACCGCCAGCGTGAAGCCCGAAGGTTTCGTCTCATGTGCATCGGTCCGTCTTAACTTAAATCAATTGGCCTCCCAGAAATCGAGGCGATTCATCTTAGTCACCATCCCCTACGATTGGCAGCCCTTCAAGCAAAAGTTCAAATTGCGCCAATCGGTGCGACACACTTCTAATCTCTTGGATGCTCGACTCCATTTCCCACCTGGCTAAGCCGAGATCGCGAGGTCGATCAATCCGGCCCGTACGCGCGTCTGCAATTGCTTCGAGTAACGGCAGG
>NZ_AKXS01000338.1:0-254 GCF_000282835.1 Pandoraea sp. B-6
GTGCCGGCAGATGGAAGCCGCCTTTCAGAAAGGCGAATACGAAGCCGGTGTCATCGCCGGCGTCGAGTCCGTTGGCCGGCATCTGCGGCGACACTTCCCTGCACGGGACGGCGGCACGAATGAGCTGAGCGACAAGCCCGTGGTCTTGTAACGGGGTGAGGGAGCGGCGCTATGCGCTCGGTTGGCGCGGAAATAGCAAGATGAAGGTGGTTTTGCCCTCCGAGCTCACGACATCGACCTTGCCGCGGTGAAGT
>NZ_AKXS01000339.1:0-1043 GCF_000282835.1 Pandoraea sp. B-6
TTGACCGCCGCAAGCGCCACGGCCACGACACCCATCGTCTTGCCGAGCGCGCCTTCCGTGAGCCCGGCCGCGAGCATCGCGCCCACGATCACGATGGCCGAGATCGCGTTCGTCACCGCCATGAGCGGCGTGTGCAGCGCAGGCGTGACGTTCCACACCACGTGATAGCCGACGTACACCGCCAGCACGAAGATGATCAGATTGATCACCGTGTGATTGATCATTTCCATGGTCGTGTCTCCCCCTTATGCCGCACGCAGCACTTGACCGTCGCGGCACATCAGGCACGCACTGACGATGTCGTCGTTGGTATCGATGACGAGCTTGCCTTCCTTGTCGATCACCAGCTTCAGGAAGTCGAGCACGTTACGGGCATACAGCGCCGAGGCGTCGGCCGCCACCATGCCCGCGAGGTTGGTGTAGCCCGCAATCGTTACGCCATGCACCTTGACGACCTCGTCGGCCACCGACAAGGGGCAATTGCCGCCGCCATTCGCGCCGCGTCCCGCAGCGAGGTCGATGATCACCGAGCCGGGCTTCATGGCCTTGACGGTGTCTTCGGCGATGAGCGTCGGTGCGGCGCGTCCCGGAATCAACGCGGTGGAGATGACGATGTCCGCCTGCGTCAAACGTGTGTGCACGAGTTGCGACTGACGCGCGAGCCATGCCGCCGGCATCGGGCGCGCATAGCCGCCCACGCCCTTGGCGATCTCGCGTTCCTCGTCGGTCTCGAACGGCACGTCGATGAACTTGGCGCCGAGCGATTCGATCTGCTCGCGCACGGCCGGACGCACATCCGAGGCTTCGATGACCGCGCCGAGACGCTTGGCCGTGGCGATGGCCTGCAACCCGGCGACGCCGGCGCCCAGCACGACCAGACGCGCGGCCTTGACCGTGCCGGCGGCCGTCATGAGCATCGGCATGAAGCGCTGATACAGATTGGCGGCAAGCATCACGGCCTTGTAGCCGGCGATGTTGGCCTGCGAAGACAACACGTCCATGCTTTGCGCACGCGTGGTCCGCGGCGCGGCTTCCAGGGCGAA
>NZ_AKXS01000340.1:0-614 GCF_000282835.1 Pandoraea sp. B-6
CTTTAGAGTCCGGGGGTTAATGTAACGCTTTCTCGGCCAGTTTCCGGGCATAGGTTGCGGGTGTTAATCCGCCCAACGATTTCTTCGGTCGTTCCTCGTTGTATTCGCGCCGCCAGGCCTCGATTACGACCTTGGCGTGCGCCATGCTGGTGAACCAGTGTTCATTGAGGCATTCGTCCCGGAAACGCCCGTTGAACGATTCGATATAGGCATTCTGGTTTGGTTTTCCTGGCTCAATCAGGAACAGCTTCACGCCTCGCTCATGCGCCCAAGTCAGCATCGCCCGGCCACAAAACTCCTTGCCGTTATCGGTGCGAATCGCTTGCGGCAAACCACGATGCAAGGCCACACGATCCAGAATGCGCGTCAGCCCATGCCCGCTGATCGCCCGTTCCGGCACGATGGCGACCGCCTCATGGGTCGCATCATCGACCACAGTTAGGTTCTTGATTACACGGCCTTCGGCGGTTCGGTCGAACACGAAATCCATCGACCAAACCTGATTGGCCGCCGACGGCCGCCCCAGTGGCTGACGATCCGACACCGGCACCTTCTTACGCTTGCGGCGGCGTACCTGCAACTTCTCTTCCGCATACAGCCGCTCGACTCGCTTG
>NZ_AKXS01000341.1:0-339 GCF_000282835.1 Pandoraea sp. B-6
GGCCTGCTTGCCCAGGATCACCAGTTGCGGCTGTTCCTTGTCCACGACAGCCTTGAGCAGCTTGGCCACCGCCAACGGTTGCAGCTCGTCGTCCGACTCGATCAGGATCGCGCGGTCCGCGCCGATCGCCAACGCCGTGCGCAGCGTCTCCTGAGCTTGCGCCACGCCCGCCGACACCGCGATCACTTCGGTCGCCACGCCCGCTTCCTTCAGGCGCACCGCCTCCTCAACCGCGATTTCGTCGAACGGATTCATCGACATCTTCACGTTCGCGATGTCGACGCCACTGCCGTCGCTCTTCACGCGAACTTTTACGTTGTAATCCACTACCCGTTTGAC
>NZ_AKXS01000342.1:0-638 GCF_000282835.1 Pandoraea sp. B-6
GCCTGGCCGAGAACATCGCCGACGAGGTGGTGTCGATCGCAGGGGCGTACTCGCACATCCTGGCGCCGGCCACGGCGTACGGCAAGAACATCGCGCCGCGCGTGGCGGCACTGCTGGACGTTGCGCAGATTTCGGACATCACGAAGGTCGACAGTGCCGACACGTTCGAGCGTCCGATCTACGCGGGCAACGCGATTGCGACGGTGCAAAGCGCGGACAAGGTGAAGGTGATCACGGTGCGCTCGACGGGGTTCGATCCGGTCGCGGCAAGCGGTGGCAGTGCTGCGGTGGAAACCGTGGCGGCGACGCCGGACGCGGGCGTGTCGCAGTTCGTGGGTCGTGAGGTGACGAAGCTGGACCGTCCGGAACTCACGAGCGCGAAGATCATCGTCTCGGGCGGCCGGGGTCTGGGCAGCGGGGAGAACTACACGAAAGTGCTCGAGCCGCTGGCGGACAAGCTGGGCGCGGCACTGGGCGCCTCGCGCGCGGCGGTCGATGCCGGTTACGTGCCCAACGACTATCAGGTCGGTCAGACGGGCAAGATCGTGGCGCCGCAGTTGTATGTGGCGGTGGGCATTTCGGGGGCGATCCAGCACTTGGCGGGGATGAAGGATTCGAAGGTGATCGTGGCGATCAAC
>NZ_AKXS01000343.1:0-240 GCF_000282835.1 Pandoraea sp. B-6
ACTTCCATTTCGACCAGCTCGAGCAGCTCGGCGTCGTCGACCATGTCGCACTTGTTCAGGAACACGATGATGTACGGCACGCCAACCTGACGAGCCAGCAGGATGTGCTCGCGCGTTTGCGGCATCGGGCCGTCGGCAGCCGAGCAAACCAGAATGGCGCCGTCCATCTGGGCAGCACCGGTAATCATGTTCTTGACGTAGTCGGCGTGGCCCGGGCAGTCAACGTGTGCGTAGTGGCGG
>NZ_AKXS01000344.1:0-1263 GCF_000282835.1 Pandoraea sp. B-6
CCCGAGATCGCGGCCGACGCGCTGACGACGCCCATCTGGCCGAGCGCCATCAGGGCGCCTGCGCCGCCCAGCGCGAGTCGGCGGCCGGCTTGTGCCTGCGCTTCCACCGTGACGGCGTCGGTCGCGCCATAGCGCGCGGTCACCGACGCCACAGGGTGGCGTCGATACGAGAATGAGCGCACGCCGTAATCGTCGCGCGGCAGGCCCGCTTCCACTGAAAAGCTCGACAAGCCGCTGGCCAGCCGCCGAGGGTCGATGTAGAGCGGGACGGTGGTGACCCGCTCGCGTCCGAGCGCGTCGCGCGTCACGACACTCGCCTGCAGGTCGCCGGTCAGACCGGGGGCATCCTGAATGACGAACGGTCCGGGCGGCACGTGTCCGCTCATGCGGCGCACACCATCGAGATAGACGTCGACCGACGACGGCACCACAGCGCTGCCGTGCAGCGTCGGTATCGGGAAGGTGACGAGGTCCGGACGCAGGCTGAAGTTGCGCCGCCATTGCAGGCCGGCAATGCGCAGCGAGCGCGTCCACGCGAGCGAGCCGGTGATGAGATCACCCGCCACCCAGGTCGTCAATCGGGCCGGGTCATCGTGCTGCCACCATGTGTCGTAGCGCCGATAGCCGTGGCGCCAGGCGGAGTGCTCCGCCAGCCCTGTCTGACGCACGGTGCCGCCGGGCCAGAAGCCGCGAACTTCGCTCCAGACGGACGCCCGCGTGAACCGGTCCCGCTGCACATACCCGTCGTAATTGATCAGCACGCCCGTGCCGGACGTCGCGGCCATGAAGACTGGGGGCGCACGGCCTAACGCATAGGGCGTGAGCCACGCGTCGCCGACTTGCAGGGCGAGCGTCTGGTGTGCGGCGTCGTACGTCGCACGCACGCCGTCGAGCGAATCGAGCGCGACGTCGGTCGCGTCGCGTGGTGGCAGTTGGGGCGAGGTCAAGCCGAGCAGGCGCAGATCGCCTGCTCGCACGAACCATCGCCCCTTCCGACGCAAAAACGGCGCGATCCGGCCGGTCGACTCGCCATTGACGATGACCTCCAGCACATAAGTTCCGTCAAGGCGGGACACGCTGCCGGCGCGCTGCGCAGACGGCGTGGCCGTGTCAGACACCGCGGCATTGTCGAACCGCGCGGTGCCTGCGGCGTCCGGTGCAGAGGTTGCGGCCGGTGCATCCTCCGACACCGTCGCGGGAGCGGCAGCGTGCGCATCGCCGGCCTTGCCGAAGGCGGCCGCGCCGAGCGCCATCGACGTGGCG
>NZ_AKXS01000345.1:0-200 GCF_000282835.1 Pandoraea sp. B-6
CGGCTCGTTCAGGCGCAGGTCCGTCGTGATCACCGCCGGCAGCGACAGCGACACCGTCTCCAGACCGCCATCCACTTCGCGCGTGACTTGCGCACGGTTGTCCGCCACCGTCACCTTCGAGGCGAACGTCGCCTGCGGCAGCTTCGCCAGCGCCGCGAGCATCTGTCCGGTTTGATTGGAGTCGTCGTCGATGGCCTGCT
>NZ_AKXS01000346.1:0-278 GCF_000282835.1 Pandoraea sp. B-6
CAACGCCAAACAACACGCCCGGTCGCGCCAGCTTGACCACACACCAGTCGTAGCCGTTCACACGCTTGCGACGTGTCTCCCAACCATCCATCCACTTGCCGTTGTCGTCGTATTTGCCAGGGATGAACACGGCCGGCTCAGGGTTGAGCATGCGCTCCTTGGCCGCGAAAAACTCGTCGCTGGCCTCCAACGCCTGCGCACCCAGGCGCGGATCAGCCAAGTTGACGTAACGGCGCACAAATTCCGGTGCGTTCGGGTCTTGCGGGGCGAGGGCCATG
>NZ_AKXS01000347.1:0-1393 GCF_000282835.1 Pandoraea sp. B-6
GATCATCGGCTTTTTTCATGCGCGCTCGCCCACCGTCCGCCCCCCCCTCCCTTCCCGAGCGCCGACGCCGGTACAGCGCACTGCCAACCATCGATGCCGATCGATCGGAGACCGAGCACGATGTGCGTCACCGCGCGAGCGATTCGCAAAACATGTCGCGCGCGCGTCACGCCACACGCGCCCTCCGTCCAGACGTCGAGCGAAATCGGTAGAATTTGCCTCATAAAAAATTGAATATTGCTCAACGGCCATCCAAGGGGTTGGGCGTGCCGCGCGTGTAGCGCGTATTCGATTTCGGTTGCTTGATACTTGTTGGGAATGACATGCCTGCCTTCACTCGCGGTGAGCTTGCCGATTTGAACGTCTTTGTCACGATCTGCCGCCGGCAGAGTTTTCGGGAGGCCGCCACCGAACTGGGGGTAACGACCTCGGCCCTGAGTCACGCGATGCGCAATCTGGAAGCGCGCCTGGGCGTGAAGTTGCTGAACCGCACAAGTCGCTCCGTGTCGCCAACGGCCGCGGGCGCCGCACTGGCGAAGGAGCTGGAACAGGGCCTCGAGCAGATTGCCTCGGCCATTGGCGCATTGGACCGCTACCGTGCGTCGCCGGCCGGGCGTTTGCGACTGAATGTGCCGCGCGATGCGGCGCGGTTGCTGCTGGATCCGATTCTGCCGCGATTCGTGGCGTCGTATCCGGACATCGAATTGGATGTCACGGTGGACGATCGGATGCTCGACATCGTGGCGGAAGGTTTCGACGCCGGGATGCGGTATGGCGACACGGTGCCGGGCGACATGATCGCAACGCCGCTCACGCGCGCGCTGAAGTGGATCGTGGTCGGGTCGCCCGCGTACCTCGCGCGGCATGGCCGACCGAAGGTGCCGCAGGATCTGATGTCGCACAATTGCATCCGGATGCGCCTGGGCGACAACACGCTCTACAAGTGGGAGCTGGGCAATGGGCCAACGGCGATCGAACTGGATGTGCCGGGGGCGCTTAGCATCAACGAGAGCGACGGCGTGATTGCGGCGGCAACGGGCGGCCTGGGGTTGGCCTACGTGTTGGAGCGAAACGTGTCGCAGGCACTGTCCAGCGGCACGCTCGAAGCCGTGTTGACGGACTGGGCCGTCGACGGGCCGCCCCTGTCGATGTATTACCCGAGCCGACGTCAAACGCTTCCGGGATTGCGCCATTTGATCGACATGATTCGCTCGGAGCATATGGGCCACGCCGCCTAACGTGGCGGCGCCCCCGATCAGGTAGGTCGCCCCCCCGATTTATCATTTTTTGCCGCAAATCGCTTGACAGTATGTAAGCCCCTCGGCATAATCTTGCTTCTTCGTAGCGAGCAAGCAGCAAGCGAGCTGACGAAGCCCAGATGGCGGAATTGGTA
>NZ_AKXS01000348.1:0-609 GCF_000282835.1 Pandoraea sp. B-6
CGGGCTGGAAAGCCCGGTGGTTGGTGGTTTTGGAGCTGGTGAGTTGCTACGGCGACGAGCGAAGAAGGCGAAAAAAACTGTTGACGACGACGAGAAGCTGCGACATAATCTTGCTTCTCTGCTGCAGATGCAGCGACGCAGAAAACGAAGCGACGGCGCGGTAAGTGTGCGACGAAGCGAAGTTCGATGCGATTGATCTTTAAAAACTAGACAACCGATAAGTGTGGGCACTCGATGAATAGTGCGTCTGCTTCGGCAGATAAGCTTTAAATTTATTGAGGCTCACATAAGTAATAGGTAAGTTAAGTAATTAACTTGTCAGCATACTTTGAGAGCGACCGGTTCGAGTGATTTATCACGAAAAACCGAAAACAGTAACAGGTTTAAACTGAAGAGTTTGATCCTGGCTCAGATTGAACGCTGGCGGCATGCCTTACACATGCAAGTCGAACGGCAGCACGGGTGCTTGCACCTGGTGGCGAGTGGCGAACGGGTGAGTAATACATCGGAATGTACCTTGTAGTGGGGGATAGCTCGGCGAAAGCCGGATTAATACCGCATACGCTCTGAGGAGGAAAGCGGGGGACCTTCGGGCCTCGCGCTACAAGA